>JBJEKR010000117.1:0-2885 GCA_051878735.1 Prevotella sp.
CTTGGCGACAAGCAGCTCGACAACTTCAAGTACAACTCGCAGGGAGCCATGAGCCGTGACGGACGTTCGGCAACAACTGTCACCATTCCCTACGATGACAGCTGCAAGGAAGGCATAGCCACAAACATCTGGAACGCCACCAACAGCCGTTATGAATTTGCGCTCAACGCCTACCGACAGGCTCAGAGCCAAGCCGCAACGAGTGCCGCCGACGAGGACAAGTCGCCATGCTTCTCCGATGCCAAGGCCGAGCAATACTACGAGCAGCCTTACGACCTTGAGACGTTGAAGCTCGACCGCAACGAGTGGCAGGCAAGGCTCGACGCCATATCGGGCGTGTTCAAGAACGACCCAAGCCTAAGCAAGGGCAACGTCAGCCTTGACTACAACGTGTCGCGCACCTATTTCGTCAATACCGACGGATGTGAGGTGGTGCAGAACCGCCGCACCATTCGCATCATGCTCTCGGTGGAGAGTGTCACGCCCGACGGCATGAAACTTCCGCTGATGGCCGACTTCTTTGCCTTCGACCCCGACTCGCTCCCGTCGCTGAAGACGATGCAAGACGGAGCTGCCGACTTGGTGAAGAGAATACAGGCACTGAGGGCTGCCCCCGTGGCTAATCCCTACACTGGCCCTGCAATACTCTCAGGTCCTGCCAGCGGCGTGTTCTTCCATGAGATATTCGGTCATCGCCTCGAAGGTCACCGCCTGAAGAAGGGCGGCGAGACCTTCAAGAACATGGTAGGCAAGGATGTGCTGCCCGAGGCTTTCCAGGTGTATTGCGACCCTACACTCAAGCAGTATGCCGGCACCGACATGAACGGACACTACGTCTATGACAGCGAGGGCGTAAAGTCGCGCCGTGTTGACAACGTGGTGAACGGCGTGCTTACCAACTTCCTCATGAGCCGCGTGCCGCTCGACGGATTTCCCGAAAGCAACGGCCATGGACGTGCCTCTGGCGCTAACGACCCCGTCAGCCGACAGTCAAACCTCATCATCGAGACATCCAAGCCATACACCGAGGCACAGCTCCGCGAGATGCTCATTGCTGAGGTGAAGAAGCAGGACAAGGACTACGGCTATTACTTCAAGACAGTGACAAGCGGCTTTACATTCACTGGCGAGGGAAATAGCATCAACTCCTTCAACGTCACTCCCGTGGAGGTCTTTCGCGTATTCCCCGACGGACGACCTGACGAGCTTGTACGTGGTGTCGATTTGATAGGCACTCCCCTGTCGATGTTTTCCCACATTGTGGCAGGTGGCAACGACTCTGCCGTGTTCACCGGCTCGTGTGGAGCTGAGTCAGGATGGGTTCCCGTCACCACCGCCTCTCCGTCGGTGTTTGTCAGCCAGATAGAAACTCAGCGCAGCCCTAAGGCCAATGCCATTCCCAACATACTGACGGCGCCTTCGTTCTCCGAAAAGAAGGATCTGAAAGGCAACGATGCAGTGTTCACTGCCATGAAGGACGAACTGAAGCGTACTCGCGAGGACCTGCGCGTACAGGGCAGCGAGGCACCTTTCTGGGCGGCTTACACCACCACCCACTACTCGTCGTTCGACATCGTGGGTGAGTATGGCGGCATATCTACCGAACAGTTTATTCCTGAGCATACCAACATGACTGGCCATCTGCTGCTCGGCAATTTCAAGCGCACAAGCGACTTCCCTGGGCGTCCGCTCATTATGGGAAATGCTACATGCAAAGAACTTAACTATCCCTCGCTCCGACGTGAGTTCTGGAACATCAGCGACGTACTGTATAAGAACGCCATTGGCATGATGGCCCAGAAGCAGTCGATACTGAGCCAGTATCAGTTGCCCGCCGCCTTGGAGCGCATACCCGACCTGCAGCGTTCGGCTCCTTGTACATATATCGAGGAAAATGAAAACGACTATACCATCGACATGCCCGAACTGAAGCATGTCGCCAAGGAGCTGTCAGCCATCTTCAACGACTACAGTCAACTGCAGAACGCTACGGTGAGGATAACGGGTGCCAAGAGCGACACTTATCTTTCCACCACCGAGGACGTAAACATCAAGCAGCCTCACAACTACGTTAAGCTGACGGTGAAGGCCGAGTTTGAGGACGATGAACACATCAAGCTGGCCGACGAGTTTAGTCTTTGCTTCTCGTCGCCTGCTGAGATTCCCTCGCTCGACGTGCTGAAGGAAAAGGTGCGTAAGTTTGCCGACGACTGCATGGCCACACGCAATGCTCCGAAGATGGAAGACGAGTATAAGGGTCCTGTGCTCTATGGCGATGAGGCCGCTAAGCAGGTGTTCACGTCAAACTATCTCGCTGCGGGACAGTTCTATGCCGCACAGTCGATACAGGAAGACCCTAAGTCGCTCGGACAGAAAATAGGCAAGAGCATTATGGACGAGCGCATCTCCATCCTTAACTACACCGACCGCAAGGAATACAACGGCACGAAGCTCTTTGGCCACTATGCCGTCGATGCCGACGGTTTTACGCCTGAGCCGGTGATGACCATCGTCGATAAGGGCGTGTTCAAGATGATGCTCAACAGGAAGACCCCTGCACAGTATGCCGAGAAGAGCACCGCAAGTGCGAGGTTTGCCAATAAGCCAGCGCAGGCATTGCCTATGTTGGGAGTGGGAACGCTCCACATCAAGGCCGACGGTGCCGTTAAGGACGAGAACATGATGAAGCTGCTGCTGAAGGCGGCCAAGAAGGCAAAGAAAGACTATGCCTACATCATCACAACGCCCGAAAACTATCTTTCGTTGCGTGTCTATAAAGTAAATGTGAAGACGGGTGAGCAGACGCTGGTAAAGACCAACGGCATCGCCCTGCCCACAAAGAGCCAGCTGAAGAAGTTTGTAGCCATCTCCGACAAGGAGAATGT
>JBJEKR010000118.1:0-12641 GCA_051878735.1 Prevotella sp.
ACTTTTTAGTTAACCTTAATAATCTAATACCATGAAAAACACACTGCAAATATACAAATTATTACTTTAACATGCAAGCATTATTCCTAAATATTAAATTATTTTTATGATTAAAGGTTAATTTTTAGAGTCTTTAACGTGACCTTATCTTTGAACATTGTTTTTTCATCTTTTGTGTACAATGAGAAGAAAAGACTCAGCGAGAGTGTATTGTCCTTTTCAGACAATGTAGCAATCACTGCCGATGACTCCAAGGCCGATTGCACGACTTGCCACTCATCGTCGGTTGTCGTAGGCTGACGCTCCACCAAATCGTTTTTATAGCGAGCCAAATCCAACGAACAACTTAGGCGATTCCAACGAGACGAATATTTCGTTATTACACTATGCCTTGAATTGTCAGTATGGTATGTCGTCACACAATAAATTACGCACGATGTAGAATCAGCAAGAATAGAGTCTGTCGGCAGCAACTTCATCTCAACAGAGGTAAACTCATTGAGTAAAATTTTCATATAGTTGTCTGTAAGCGTCTCAAGTTTTGTCGTACCGCTAAACAGGTTCTCAACTTCTGACTTCATTCCGGCATTGGCAAAATCAATAAGGTCGAGTCGATTGTTCGACGAGAGATAAGGCATGAGAGAATCAGGCATCGTTGCAAACAAATCACCCATTTTCTCATTGTTCCCCGTCTGTGCAGAAACAGACGCCGAGACAGCAAAAAGCATTAAGAAGACAGCTACCCTACCCTTCCTCCAGACGGCAACCACCTTTTGACGAATGGCGGTGACGTTGATAATGGAAACAATGCAGACGAGAACGGCACCTAACCAAACGGCTGGCAAAAGTGTGCCATCGTCGATGTTGGGATAAAGAGTCTGCAGAATATCCATATATTCAGCCCTTACAACGAAGATGGCAATCATCACCAACGAAAGAACCGCGACGTTTAGTGTTAGCGTAAGCAACTGATAGGGACGAGCCACCTGTGCTGTAGAATAGCCGATGAGCAAAAGATTCTCAAGCTTTGAAGAGTTCTTCTGCACCAATAGATAAATACTCAGCATGAGAATATAGAAACTCAATAGGCTAATCAACAATCCAACCGACATTACAATCATTACTACAACCTTGAGAAAGTATGTCGTTTTCTCCGTCTGTAGCTTGTTGTCCTCCACCTCAAGCCCATTGTCCTCTATAAATGCCGCTATATGCTCATCGGTTGGATTGTCAACTTCAACAATAAGACGAGAAGGCTTACCTTTCTGATTTGGTGCGTAATGGTCGTTGCTCCAATCCATGAAAGCCTGTGGTACGAGAATGGAATTGAGACGAGTGGAAAAGCCTATTATTTTTCCCTTAAACTCGTCTTGATGTTCATTGCCATGTATGCAGATGCGTAAATCGATCATGCCCATCAGTCCCTCGCTAATCTTTGGGAGAGAATGACTTTGGGCAAAGCCGAAATTGTACATATTAATATATGAGCGTGGAAGAATTATTGGTATTACATTCTCCTCCTTATTCCATTGCCATTCGCTTAAAGGCACGTCGATGAATCCGTCAGGTACGCTTTCGAGAAACAGCTCCGACGAAAGCACCTGAGTTCCATTTATTCCCATTCGTGCATCGACTTTATATTCCGTAGAAGTGAATACGGAAGCCTTCTTGACGAAAGATTGGGCAGAAACATTTTCAATGTCATGCGCATCAAATTGAGTGTCGCTTCCCATAAATGAGCTACTGGTAGAGATTTTTTTAGACAATATCAGATAGTCAGCCCCCATGAACGAATCGCCTTGGGTGAATATTGGCATAACGTCAGAATAGAACTGATATCCCAGAAGAACGATGAGCATACCCAAAAGGTTGGCAAAGAAGAAGCCAACGAACTGAGGAAGGCTGACATGCTGTCGGAGTAGTTTCCAAACGAGATTCATAGCTTTAATGTCCTTTCGTAATTTAGTTCAATATGTTTTCCAATGCTCGTGACGATGATGGCTGCTCCCTCATGGCGAGCCTCTTCAAGCATTATCTCGCCTATGATGGCAGCATTCTCGTCGTCAAGGTGACTTATAGGTTCATCGGCAAGCAAGAAGTCGAAAGGCTGGGCCAAGGCTCTCATAAGAGCCACACGCTGCTGCTGACCGAATGACATTTGTCCTACTTTAGTATTCATTTTGTCTGCAATTCCCAAACGTTCAAACCACTGCATGATTGTCTTTCCTTCCTTGAATCCCGTTAGCCTATTCTTTATTTCCACATTTTCAAAGGCAGTAAGCTCTGGGAAAAGTCGGAGTTCCTGATGCAAAAGGCTTATATTGCAACGGCGTATTCTCACCCAGTCGGCGACCCTTAGGTTATTGATGTCCTTATCATCCATAAGAATTGTTCCCGAATAGTCGTTACGGTAACCAGTAAGATAGCTGCAAAGCGTACTTTTTCCTTTCCCACTTACCGCTTCGACAAGGTAAATGCCACCTCGACAAAAGTCAAAATTCTTTCCCCATATCTCTGAATTGATATCGCATCGGTTGTCGAACGCCGCAGGCATCACGTTCCTGAACAATATTCTTTCCATCAATTTTCTTACGATTTGATTTCCTTAAGTTTCTGTACTATTTCTCAATTATCACCAATGTATCAATGCCGCCAATAAATGCATTTACAGCATTGAACATTTCGTTTCCGCCAATTGAATTGGCAAATGAACCGAGATTGAGGAATATGGCTATTAGCTTTCCTGTTGCCATACTCTTTAACTCATCGTCAATACATTCTTTTACAGGCTTGATGCAGTCCTTGGCCACTTCCTCGTCAGAAGTTATGTACATTACCTTGCCATTTCCATTAACTCCAAAATATACATTCGTAGCACCACCACAAATGCGGAAGTTTGTCGAGTCGATATTGTCAATCATCGTGCCTTGCGGCGACGAACGTTTCCAGTAACCAATGTCCTGTATCCAGTCAGCATTTGAAATCTCAGCCATCAACGAGAAGTTGCTCTCATCGTTCCCCTCATCATATCCCACGATAATCTGACCATCGATGCTCTTCAACATTTTGTCGATGTCCATAGAAGTGTTCATTCCAAACAAGAGCGTTCGAATTTCGTTGCTGCTACGCATCATGTCGAGAAGTTCCGTTCCTTTCATGGAGCACACCAGCGTGAGCAAATTGCTTGCCGGAATGGTGTTGAGATATGTATCGCTTATGGGTCGATATTTATTCCTCATTGCTTGAATGGAATCATTCGTTGTGGAATCAAATGCGAAAAGCTCACCTTCCATCAACAATGCCGTTCCCCTTTTCCCTACCGAGGCTGAAACATAACACTTCGCAAAATCCACTTTACTTGGCATTGTCATGGCAAATGGGGCAAAGAGGTTTTCAGGCAAAGCCTTCAACTGTGCCACTATCGCAATACAACCATCAATGGCGGAAAGACGCTTGAACATCTCCGTACCTTCCATTCCTTCTTCCTTGTCAGCCATTAAGCATTTTGCCATTCTTCGTTTCAATGCCTGATGCTCGGTGGAAAGCGCAGGCCCCATTATCAGAACTGCGTTTGACGATATGCCTACCACGAAGCTATTGTTGACGACAGAGAACTTGAATCCCTTGTAGTCATCAAGTTCAGTGGCAATTCTCTTCTCCCTCAGATGTACGAAGAAATCCTCCAGCTTTGATTCCGAAGCCACTTCCGCCACAATGCCGAGCGTTCCATCAGCAGCCTCGAAGACGTAAATTTCATTATTCAAGTTCAGCCCGCAATCGTCCGTGCCTTCAAGCTCAAGAAGTTTCATAAGCGAGTTTACCAATTCGCTTCCTTCTGCAAGCTGCTGTGGCTTAACGGCAACTACAACTTTCACGTTCCTGGGTATGACGTTGACATAGTTGGACGAACATGAGCACATAAACGCCAGAACAACGAAGAACGACAAAACGTGCCATATCGAAAGAGTTGTTTTCCTTGTCATAGTCGCCTCTTTCTTTATATCCTCTTACACAAATTAGACATCATGACCGAAGCCAGTGCAGCTGTCTCTGTCCTCAGTCGACTGTCGCCGAGAGAAACAGACTGGAAACCAGCATCGAGTGCCTTTTTGACTTCTTCCATCGAAAAGTCTCCCTCAGGACCAATCATCACAACGACATCGGCTGTCTTGTCTGCCGTCCGTAGCGTGTCGTACAGGTCTATTTTGGGTATCTCATCGTAACAATGGGCAATGAACCTCAGTCCTTCATTGTTCTGCTTTATGAATTCGTCGAATGTCACTATCTCATCGACTATCGGCTTCCAGGCCTTTCTGCTTTGCTTTATGGCAGCAACGACAATTTTCTCCAATCTCCGCGTCTTGACCACTCGTCGCTCCGAATTGTCGCAAGTGACAAATGAGATTCTGTCGAAGCCTATCTCCGTAGCCTTCTCGGTCAACCATTCAATCCGCTCCATCATCTTCGTAGGCGAGACTACAAGATGTATGTGTCCATGCCATAGAGGCTTTTGAGGGAAAGCTTCCACCAACTTATACAGACATCTCCTTGTGGCGGCAAGCGTTATCTCCGCCTTATAGAAAGAGCCTTCGCCGTCGGTAAGCATGATCTCATCACCAGCCTTTAGTCTTAACACTCTCAAGGCGTGCAAAGCTTCCTCTTCGGGCAGTTCGTTTGTCGTCTTGACATCAGGAACATAGAAAAATCGCGTCTCTTTCATCGTTGCTGTAATTATTTTCTCCTTTTCAGTTCGTCCGACAGAGCCTGTGCCAGTCTGTAGTCCTCATCGTCGATTGCTTTCTTCAAAGCTTCCTGCAAATTCTCAGAGGGCAAAATGTTTATTGGCATAGACTTCGTAAACATGTCTTGCTTCGAGTATGGGGTTCCTTGCCTGTTCATTACGTCAGACATCACGTAAATGGGTATTTGGGAAATCCTCGAAAGTAGTACGGCATCGCTGAGTCTTATGGGATAGGACATGCATGAGTTGAGATCTTCAAGATCAGCATCGTACTCTCCGTCGTCAACTCCATATATTACCACACGTAGGTTCTTAAGTTGCATCATCCTATTCGACTTAAGCAACTCAACCAGAACCTCGGGCAGCAAGCGTCTCGAAGCGGAATCGTCGTTAGAGTCGCGTAAGACAAACTGGTCGCAGACATAGCGGTCGCAGACAAATGTCAGCTGCTTATTCTCTACCTCATTTATAAGCGTGACAAGAGACATGTGGTGATTACTGCTTTCCATCGACATCATCGACTCGAACTTCAGTTTTATCAGCCTACCCTTTTTCATTCTGACTTAAGTTTTTCGGATGAAATACCAAAGCGAATGAAACGGCAACGAAAAGGGCGTAGGCGGCAAAAATGAACCAACACGTTGACCATTCTCCCACGATATATGAGTTGCCGTCAAACACCTTGGTTGTCGTATAATGGTTAACCACCGCCTGTGCTGCAAGCGTGCCTACCGTAGCACCGATGCCGTTGGTCATTAACATGAACAGACCCTGTGCGCTCGATCTCACCTTCTTGTCAGTATTCATGTCAACGAAGAAGGCTCCACTGATGTTGAAGAAGTCGAAAGCTACTCCATAGACGAGCATAGAGAGAACGAACATCCACACACCGCTACCAGGGTTGCCGAAACCAAAGAGCCCGAAGCGCAGAACCCATGCCACCATTGCTATAAGCATCACGTTCTTTATGCCAAAACGCTTCATGGCAAACGGAATAAGCAGTATGCAACAAGTCTCGCTGATTTGCGACAGCGACAACAGAATATTTGTATGCTGCACGCCGAAGGTGTCGGCAAACTCTGCCATCGAGGCAAAGCTGCTGATATATGGATTTGCGAATCCATTGGTTATCTGCAGACTGACACCCAACATCATCGAGAAGAGGAAGAAAAGAGCCATCTTCTTCTGCTTGAACAACTTGAATGCGCTGAGTCCCAGTGCCTCCGAGACAGACTTGTTGTCCTTGGAACCTTTCTCGATACAGCACTTAGGCAGAGTGAAGGTGTAGAGGAAAAGCAACAATCCAAGTACTCCGGAAGTCATGAACTGACAATGGTCAACTTCATATCCCATTATATCGACAAACCACATTGCCGCAATGAAACCTATCGTTCCAAAAACTCGTATGGGGGGAAAGTCCTTTACCGTGTCCATGCCAGCTTCCTGCAACGCGCTGAACGCTACGGAATTAGACAATGCCAGCGTGGGCATGTAGAAGGCAACGGAGAAGGAGTACAAAGCGAATATCAGCCCCTGGTTCAAGTCGGCGGCGACATTCATCTGACAATACGAGGCAAGCAGAATCATGAATCCTCCTGCCAGCAGATGGCATATTCCGAGCATCTTCTGTGCCTGAACCCATCTGTCGGCAATCACTCCTATGAGTGCGGGCATGAATATCGACACTATTCCCTGCATCGAATAGAAGAAGCCAATGTCGGAGCCCATGCCAATATCACCAAGGAATCGTCCCATTGATGTTAGGTACGCTCCCCAAACGGCAAACTCCAGGAAATTCATCACTGCCAGACGTATTTTCAGATTCATAGTAAATAAATGTTGAATTAAACGAATATGTTATATGTTTGTATCACTCTCATTTCAGCTCCTTGCCATTGTGAAATGCCCTAAGCGTTCCATCACTGTCGGAGCGTAGGGTTATCTCGCCTCCAAGCCATTCGGTAAACGGTTCTTCGCCTTGCAGCGGCGTGCAGTCGGCAACGATGCCGTCCTCCAACGTCAATACGGCGAGCTTCGTCACCTCATTACCGTTCACTATTCTGTGGGCAGCAACCTTGCGGCAGCCATGCCTTTTACCGTCGATACTCATCGTGGTAGCGGTGGTTGTGGAGTACCGCCCTCGGGCAAAGGCCGCAACGGCTGACGATTATGCAGAGACCTGACGGAGTCGGCGCGGTGAATGGTCGCAGTGTCCTTGGCTGTCGTACTGTCGTTCTTCGCCACACTATTGCCTGACTCTTCCTTCGGCTTCTGTTTTCTTAATCTTAGTAGCTGTATGTTGTCGAGAAACATCATCTTCAAAGTCGATGTCTCGTCGCGTCCACGGTCGAGATATATGAAGCCTCGCAAGTCGCGCACCTTGGCATCGTCGTTTGGCGTTACCCTCAGCTGCATCAAGCCTGACGACGAGATGTTCCTTGAGAACGAGGCTATGCTGTCGTTGTCGTATCTGACAGCAATGTAAACAACTCCGTCCTTCGAGCCGTTCTGATAGATGAAATTCGTGTCGAACGAAATCATGTAGGTATCGCCCTTACGGAATGATGTATCAGCCTTCACGATAAAGTCAACGCGGTTGTAGGGAATCATCGGAGTCAGCATGTAAGCTCTTTTCTCATGCCAGATGTCCGCCGTGTCACCGCCCAACACGAATCGTTGCCTTAACTCCGTAGCTGCGCTTCCCGTCGTCTTAACTCCTATTCTGTCCTGCAAACTTGAGTAGATTTTGCGCATGTAGTCGGCTCGACTATGATAATAGACCATCGACGAATCAAACTCTGCTTCCGTCAAGCCATGCTTCTTCAGCACGGCGAGGAAATAGAGCCTTCGGTTGTATCCCATATTGCCGTCCTTGGCATCCTGTTCTGCCATAGCTTTCGACACGTAGATGTCGTAGAGCAAATCCTCCATGTCGTCGGGCGAAAGATACTCGTCGGGAATCGACGGTTTGCACGCCACCATCAGCAGCGACAGCAAGACAAGAAGGACAGTGCAGACGCGTTTCATAGCCATTCGTTTTTTATTACATTCATTGAGTTACAGGACTTTCGTCTCGTCGTGTTCCTGAACTTTCGCCTTCTTGAGTCCCAACACCTTCGATAGTGACAGCTGCGAAAGTTCCTCACGATACCATATCAGCAAAGCCACCACTCCCACACTAATACAGGAATCGGCGATATTGAACACAGGACTGAAGAAGATAAACTCCTCGCCGCCAACCATTGGCATCCAGTCGGGCCACGTAGTCTCGATGATGGGGAAATAAAGCATATCAACCACCTTACCCATCATGAAAGAGGAATAGCCGTCGCCGAAGCCTACGAGACTCGATACTGTGTAAGGAGTCGATTCCTCGAACATAAGCCCGTAGAACATTCCATCTATCATGTTTCCAATGGCACCAGCCACTATCATTACGAGGCATACAAGGTAGCCCATGCGCGCCTTAGTCTTCACCTCGCGCACGATATACATGCCGATAACGACAATCAATAGCATACGCATGAGCGACAGCAACAGTTTGCTGCCAATTTCCATTCCATACGCCATACCGTTATTCTCGATGAATACGATCTTGAACCAGCTAAAGATGGTGATGCTCTCATGCAACGACATGTTGGTCTTGACGAGAATTTTCACCACCTGGTCAGCAACGAGTATGGCAATCAGCAGCAATGTCGCAACGTGAGCATGCGACAGCCTCTTCAATGGGCAGCTCATCGGCGCTTTTGTTTTGACTCTACGCTGAGCGTCGCGTGAGGAACGGCCTTCAGTCGCTCCTTCGGTATCAGTTTGCCAGTTATGCGGTCGATGCCGTAGGTCTTGTTCTTTATTCTGATCAAAGCGGCTTCGAGTCCCTGTATAAACTTCTGCTGGCGACTTGCCAACTGTATCAGTTCTTCCTTTGACTGGGTTGCACTACCCTCTTCCAGCACTTTGTATGTTGGCGACGTGTCATCGACGTCATTGCCATCTTTGTTCATCAATGTGTTCATCATCTGCTCGTAGTCCCGTCGGGCGAGCATGAGTTTTTCGTCTATTATAGCCTTGAACTCCTCAAGTTCTCCATCGCTATAGCGTGTTTTCTCTGCCATAATTGTTTATTGTTTTATTGTGTGATTATTTTTTTATCACCTTAATGTTGACTTTCAGGTCGTTTATTTCAACTAAGGTGCCATCGTTGTCGGCCTGTTCGATGTTGTCGGCAAGCACTTGTGTCTTGATGTAGTCAGAAAAGTCTTTCAAAGACTTCTCGATGGCTTCATGCTTCGACACCACGACGCTGATGCGGTCGGTAATTTCCAATCCGCTGTCCTTGCGCATATTCTGGATGCGGTTGATGAGTTCACGCGCGATGCCCTCGTTGCGTAACTCGTCAGTCAACTCCACCTCCAAGGCTACGGTCAGGTTGCCCTCATTGCTGACGAGCCATCCTGGTATGTCCTCGCTGATGATTTCCACATCGGCTGACTCTATCGTCACGATCTGCCCGTCAACGTCAATGTCGAGACGGCCTACTGTCTCAAGCGTTGCAATCTGGTCCTGTGGCAGTGCCGATGTAGCAGCAGCTATGCCCTTCATCATCTTACCAAATTTCTTGCCCATAGTCCTAAAGTTGCACTTCACCTTCTTGACTAAAACGCCCTGACCCTCAACGAACTTAAGTTCCTTTACGTTCACTTCGTTCATTATCAGTTCCTTCACGGCGCTAATGTGCTCACGCTGGCTTTCATCCACGGCTGGCACCATGATTGCCTGCAGCGGCTGTCGCACCTTTATGTTCACCTTACGACGCAGTGCGAGCACCATTGAGGTAATTTTCTGTGCCATAGCCATGCGCTCTTCAAGGTCGGCATTTATCATGCTCTCGTCTGCCTTGGGGAACTCCGCCAGGTGAACCGAGCAGACGTTGTCGCGCCCTGTGGCTGACGTGAGGTCGAGATAGAGTTGGTCGGCATAGAACGGAGCGAATGGTGCCAGTAGCTTGGCAACGGTTTCAAGGCATTGGTAGAGCGTCTGGTATGCCGACAGCTTGTCGGTGCTCATTTCCTTGCCCCAGAAGCGCTTGCGGTTCAGTCGGACGAACCAGTTGCTGAGGTCGTCGTTGATGAACTTCTCTATCAGTCTGCCAGCGCGTGTCGGGTCGTAGTTCTGCATCTCACGGTCAACGCCCTTTATCAGCGTATGCAACACCGAGAGTATCCATCGGTCAATCTCGGGACGTTCTGCCAATGGCACGTCAGGCTCACTGTAGTCGAAGCCATCGACGTTGGCGTAGAGGCTGAAGAAAGAGTATGTGTTGTAGAGCGTTCCGAAGAACTTGCGGCGTATCTCATCAACACCCTCCTGATCGTACTTGAGGTTATCCCACGGCTCGGAGTTCGTCAACATATAGAAGCGCACGGGGTCGGCACCATACTTCTCAATCTGCTCGAACGGATTGACCACGTTGCCGACGTGCTTCGACATCTTGTTGCCCTTGGCGTCAAGCACGAGTCCTGATGAAATGACATTCTTGAACGCCACAGAGTCGAACACCATCGTTGCTATAGCATGAAGCGTGAAGAACCAGCCGCGCGTCTGGTCAACGCCCTCGTTGATGAAGTCGGCGGGGAATGCCTCGCGGTTGTCTATCAGTTGCTTGTTCTCGAATGGATAGTGTATCTGTGCGTAAGGCATTGAGCCAGAGTCGAACCACACGTCAATGAGGTCGCTCTCGCGCTTCATCGCCTTTCCTGTCTTGCTCACAAGCACGATGTTATCTACGTATGGGCGGTGGAGGTCAATCCTGTCGTAGTTTTCCTGGCTGTAGTCACCCGGCACGAAACCGTTGTCCTTCAGCGGATTGCTTGCCATTAGTCCTGCCGCAACAGCCTTCTCTATTTCGTCATACAGCTGCTGCATGCTGCCGATACAGATTTCCTCACCGTCGTCGTCGCGCCATATTGGCAGCGGAGTGCCCCAGTATCGGCTTCGCGAAAGATTCCAGTCGTTGAGGTTGTCGAGCCAGTTGCCGAAGCGTCCCGTTCCCGTTGACTCGGGTTGCCAGTTGATGGTCTTGTTCAGCTCCGACATGCGTTCTTTCTTCGCCGTCGAGCGAATGAACCACGAGTCAAGCGGATAGTAGAGCACGGGCTTGTCAGTGCGCCAGCAATGCGGATAGTTATGTACGTGCTTCTCTATCTTCAATGCCGTGCCCTCCTGCTTCATCTCCATGCATATCTCTATGTTTAGGTCTTCGGCCTTCTGGGCAGCCATCTCGTTGTACTTTCCATCGACATTGAACTCTGGCTTGTAGGCGTTCTTGACGTAGGCACCCTCATGGCGTGCATATAGCTCTGTGGCGACGCACTTGGCTACAAAGTTGGCATCGAGTTCAGCAGTCTCGTAATACTTGCCCTGCAGGTCAACCATTGGCCTTGTCTCGCCCTTCTTGTTGATGAGGAAGAGTGAAGGAATTTCGGCGTCTCTTGCTACCTTAGCGTCGTCAGCACCAAAGGTCGGTGCAATATGCACGATTCCTGTTCCGTCGTCGGTGGTAACATAGTCACCCGGTATGACGCGGAATGCTTTCGACTCCATCTCTACAAACCTGTCTTTTCCATTCTCGGCATCAAACACCTTATCTGGGTGCTGTTCAGCATACCTATTTACATATTCGGCAGTCTGACGGTCGAGTTTCATGCAGGGTTTCACCCACGGCATCAGCTGTCTGTAGCCCATGCCCACGAGTTCCGAACCCTTCAGGCGTGCCACCACCTCGTAAGGTACCACCTTGTCCCCCTGATTGTAGCCTGTCAGCGGCAGCTCAGCACCCTCTGGCTTGAGATAAGCCGACAGGCGGCTCTCTGCCAACACGATGGTAATCTTCTCACCCGTGTACGGGTTGTAGGTCTTCACGACGCAGTAAGTGTAGCTTGGTCCCACACAGAGTGCAGTGTTAGACGGCAGCGTCCACGGCGTTGTGGTCCATGCGGCGAAGTATGTCTTGCCCCATGCTCCCCACTCCGTCCTTGGCTCCACGACCTCGAACAGAGCCGTAGCGGTGGTATCCTTCACATCTCGGTAGCAACCAGGTTGGTTCAGCTCATGCGACGAGAGTCCTGTTCCAGCACCGGGCGAATAAGGCTGTATGGTATATCCCTTATACAATAGTCCTTTATCGTAAAGCTGTCGGAGCAACCACCACAGTGTCTCTATGTATTTGTTGTCGTAAGTGATGTAGGGATGATCGAGATCGACAAAATAGCCCATCTGTTCAGTCAACTGACGCCACTCGGCGGTGAACTTCATCACGTTTTCCCTGCAGCGGCTGTTGTAGTCCTCAACGGAAATGTACTTCGCTGAGTCGCGGTTGTCTATGTCGGCCTTCGTTATGCCCAGCTCCTTCTCTACGCCGAGTTCCACTGGCAATCCATGCGTATCCCAGCCTGCCTTACGCTTAACCTGAAAGCCCTTCATGGTCTTGTAGCGGTTAAACGTGTCCTTGATGGCACGTGCCAAGACATGATGAATGCCTGGGTGTCCGTTAGCAGAAGGAGGACCTTCGAAAAATACAAATTGCGGGCAACCTTCTCTTTCGTCTATCGTCTTGTGAAACACGTCATTACGGTTCCACCTCTCAAGCATGTCCCTGTTTACTTGAGTCAGGTTCAAGCCGTCGTGTTCAGCAAATTTCTTGGCCATGTCTTTATATCGTTTTTTTATGTTTTGTTTTTGGTGTGCAAAGGTAATAATAAAATCTGAATAATCAAAAAAAATAATATTTTTTAAGTATCACAAAAACGAGTGTCATCGCACATAGTGTAGTTTAACTATTTAGGTTGACTACTTATCGTCTTATTCATAAAACAGGTTGCCAAGTTAATTTATTATGATT
>JBJEKR010000119.1:0-48118 GCA_051878735.1 Prevotella sp.
AGTTTCCGTTGAGTCCGTTCTTTTCAATATCCATTCCTTCTTTCGTGTATTGGGTAACAATCTCAATGCCTATTCGGTCAACCTCCGTATAACCACAATTCTTGAGTATGTCAGTGCCATACAGCGACTGTCCTGCGCGGGTGATGGAATAAGTAGCCTGCCCTGCTGCCTTGCTGGCTTTCATTGTTGGAATGTCAAGCTCTACCGATTGCTCTGGCTTGCCAGTGAGAATAACCTCCTGAGTCACCATATTCTTCTCTTCCTTTGCCATCAACATTACTCTCATTTCATTGGTCTGGGGTACTGTCATATAGATCGTACTATCCTTGGTGACATATTTGTAGTCAAACAGTATGCCGCTCTCGTCTCCAACGAAAAAAGCATATATGTTCGTGGGAGTCTGGGTCCTTACAGTGACCTTTAGCTTTACAGCGGTTTGCCACCACTGCATCGAACTGTATTCACCGCCAAGCATCTCCTCGAATGAACTACGCGTGCGTTCCACGGCAGACAGTTCCTTGTCATCACTGCACCCTGCGAGAGCAAGTGCGCCAAATATTATTGAAATACAACCTTTTATATTCATAGCTCCTTTATCTTCTTTAAATTCTTTTTTCAGTTATCACGACTTTATTACCTTCCATTCGCCATTTCACCGTGCCTTCCATAGCCTGTATAACATCGGCAAGATACCTTGCCTCCGCAAGTCCGTCAGCTTTCTTCAAATAGGTCTTGGCATCTGTCAGTCGGTGCATCCTCACGCAACCGCACGCAGCATTGAGGTTGGCTGTGGCATCATTGGGGTATTGACGGGCGGCAATCAATAGGGCATCTAACCAACCATCTGTACCCTCGCCGTAGCTCTGAGCCACACGATACATCTCTTCGATGCTCAATACCTCGGGGTGGGTGTAGATAAGGCGGCAAGCCTCCTTAACGGGGTAGTGTCTAACTATATATTCAATGGTATAGTCGGTGTGGCGCAAACCGGGATATACATACTGCAGCAACCAGTTGTAAGGTCTGCCATTATCTACACGCTTCAGCATCGCTTCCTTTTCGTCGGGATCCATGTCAAGGTCAATCACTCTGAGCAACTCGTCACGGTTGTCAAGCACATATTGCGGCATCACGGGAGTTTCCACAATTGTTTCACGTTCATACCAGATGTCGCCTTTTATTCGGCGACTCTCGCCACGCGTCTCAATAAATGAGCGAAGGTTAGTCCAGTCCTCTGGAGTGTGGTTAGTCTCAACAATGGAAGCGTCAATGCCGAATTTCTTGCAGATATGCGATTTCAGCGATTGTGTCCTTCCGATGGCAAGGCGATTGTTGTTGGCGTAAGGACTCTCAGGCGAGGCATAGCCATGAAGTACGACACGCTGCACCTTGAACGTCTTGTCGAACAGAGCCTCCTCTATTGTTTTTCTCATTCGTTTCAGCTCTTCAGGGTTGCGCCTGTAACGAGGGTCGATGATTGTCTCATTTACCGGGAAATCAAGGAATGCACGCCCTTGGATAGTGCGCACCTTAGTGTCTTCGGCATCGGGCAACTTGAATGGTAGAGGGGGAATTGTGCGCAGACGATGGTCATAGACTACAGGTCCTAAAGGCGTTATCGGAGAGTCTTTCGTCTTGAGAGCTATGGTTACACCTATTTTTATATTGGAACGCATGTCAAGAGGCGAACCGGTCTTCACACCATTGAATCGGTCGTCGAAAATTGTGTGACTCAATTCCATGCCCACTTTCAGCCGCTCGTTTATCTTGTAGGTGAAATCAAGTCCAGCCCTTGCCGCGGGAACAATCCGGTTTTTGGTGGAGTAGGGGACGATGTATGAAAGGTCAACGTCCTTCGGATAGCCAAAGGCGTAGGATAGCCCTACACCTGCAAAAGCCTTCACGTTAAAACGTGTGCCCCTGTTCTTGGCTGATTGCAAGGCATCGGTGATGTCGAAAGTGATGTCGCCAAACAGTCCAAGGCTATTCCAACCCCAAGTCTCTGGTGACTCGCACTCCTGCACGTTGCGGCTCTTGTTGTAGTTGTATCTCAGTGCCGCACGCCATCCCCACAAGGCATTGAACTCCTCGCCGATGCCGACAAACAATCCGCCCGACCAGGGGTAGGATGAAAACTCTGACATGGGCAGATTTTCGTTTGCCGACTTGTTTATGCCTCCGTATATTTGCAGATAAAGGCTGTCCATTCCCCTTGTGTCCGTTCTCGTCCTGTCGTTGGCAGCAAGAGTAGCGTTGCAGAATGTGGCAAACAGCGTGCAGATGCTACAGAACTGTAATAAAAGATGTCGTCTCATAATTTAATAACCGAAACTTTAATACTTTGCATAATAATTGCCATAACCATATCCATATCCTTGGTGTACTATCGGCTTTACGGCATTGAGAATGATGGATAGGTTCTTGTATTTTCCGCTCTCCACGCTGGCGTCGAGATGCGATACCTGTCGGCACTGGAACAGTCCTGCCCTAACGATATAGAGAGTGCGGTCAGCGTGTTGCCCAATGATGGAAGCGTCTGCCAGCATTTCTGTCATGGGGCAGTCGATGATTATGAAGTCATACTTTGGACGTATGTCCTCAATCAGTTGGCTCATTCTTTTACCTGACAACAGTTCGGTGGGATTGGGAGGTGTGGAGCCTACGGGAATAATATGCAGTGACGGATATTCGCGATGCGGAAAAATAAGCCTTTCCACCGAATCAACTTTTTCGCCGAGATAATCCGCCAGACCCATCTCCATGTTGCCGAAAGTGCGTGTGGCCGTGGCACGTCGCAAATCGCCATCGATGAACAGCACACTCCTGTTCTTTATGGCAAGTGCTAGTGCAAGATTCATGCTCACGAACGTCTTTCCCGAGCTGGCATACATCGAGGTCACAAGATAGACGTTCTTGTGTAGTGGGGTGTCAGTCATGAATTCCAGGTTGGAGCGTATGAGACGGAAAGCCTCGTTCACCTCGTCTTGATTTCCGTGCTTTACCACCAACGGCGTGGATGTCGGTGCGGCCTTCTTCCCTTTATTGAGCCAACTATATGCGTGCTGTCGCTGCTTACCTTCACAATAGAACGGCACCTCGCCTATGATAGGCAGATTCGAGCGACTTTCGATATCGCTCTTGCTGCGTACGGATGTGTCAAGGCTCACCTTGATGAATATCACCACGGCGGGCAACAGCACTCCGATAAGCAAAGCTGCCATCAGTACGCTATTCTTGTTAGGGAACGTGGGGAACGCACTGCCGTGCGGCATGTCGATAATCTGTGTTGGCATGGGGGTGTAGGTCTTGCTTATTTCGTTCTCTTCCTTCTTCTGTAATAGATAAAGATAGAGGTTCTCCTTCACTTTCTGGTCGCGCTCTACCGACAATAGCCGTTTGGCCTGGTCGGGACTCGATGTCACTTTCTCTTTTACGTCGGCATTATATCCCTCCATCGTGCTTATCTGTATCTGAAGTGTCTTCACATAGTTCGAAACGGTGGCAATGATGTTTTGGCGTATCTCGCTGAGCTGTTTCTCCTGACTCATTATCATAGGGTTTTGCGTCGAGGTGCCTTCAAGGTTGTTTTTCAGTCTCAGTAGCAGGGCGTTGTATTGTGCAATCTGTTCGCCCGCCTCGCCTGTTGAAAGTCCAGTGTGGACAGGCAATAGCTGGTAGCGCGACTTATCATCCTTAAGAATGTCGAGAATATACTTTGCCATGTACATTTGGTTGCTTAGTTTCAGTATCTCAGCCTCCGATTCCGTTTGCTGCTGAAGATAGAGGTCGCTAACCTGTTCGAGGTTGGTAATCTGATGGCGAGTCTTGAATGTCGAGATGCTGTCGTCCACCTGTTTCAGTTCCCTTTCTATCAGTTTTAGGCGGTCGTCGATGAAGTGCGCCGTATTGGCAGCCATCAACTTCTTCTCGTCAAGCCATCTCTCGTTGTATGCGTCAATTATTGTGCTGAGTACCTTTTCTGCCCTTTCTGGCGAGAGATCCTGATATTTTAGATTTATTATCGTCGATTGCTCGTCGTCGAGTGTTGCCGTCAGTGCACGCTGCATGGCCTGTGCCACTCGCTTAGCCTCCTCTTGGCTTTTTATGGAGTCAAGGCGGTAGGCAACGTCGGTAAGCAGCGATAGCGACTGATATTGTCGCAGTACGTTTGGCACATTGGTCTGCTGCTGCACTAACGCCATGTTGTTGAAATCATTGCCGCTGGCTGACTGTGCCACGGTTCCGCGCGTTGTCTCCATCTTCACCATGACAGCTGCCTCGCACGTATATATGTCGGCAGTGGTTGAGAGATAGTAAACCGCTATCAGCAGACATACGGCTACCGACATTGCAAACCATCGAGAATGGCTGCGGCATAGAATCCAGAAATCCTGTAGCGACAGGAATTCTTCTATCTGCTTGTTTACTTGTGTGTTGCTCATCTTGCTCTACTTGAATATTGCTATTAGAGATGCCAGGAACGAAGCAATGGAAAGCCACATGTACGGACTGTGGAAAGCGTTGCTCGTGTCGGTTGCCTCACGTTTGCGTTTGCCGTTGGGGACAACATACACCAAATCGTTCTGCTGAAGATAATATGCAGGGGAAAGCATTGTCTGCTGCATGTTCGTAAGGTCTATCAGATACACCTCATTCACGCCGTCGGCATTGCGGTTTACCATCACTGCACGGCGATTGCCGTTAATGGTCAAATCGCCTGACCTTGACAGCGCGTCAACGATGGTGAAATGGTCTTTTGTGATGGGCACGTTGCCAGGTTTGGAAACCTCACCAAGTACGTTGACGCTGAGGTTGACATACTCCACAGTGACGATAGGCTCACTCACCAACTCGCGCTCTACAAGGCGCCCCTTGATATAGGATGCCACTTCGCCTCGCGTCATGCCCGCCACGCGTATCTTGCCAAGTACGGGAAAGTCTATCGTTCCTTGCTCATCTACGGTGTAAGCGAGCAACATGCCACCGTTGCCCGAGTTGCCTCCTGCTGTATTTTCCGGCACGACGTCTGCCCCAAGCATGTTGTTGCTGTTGGTTCGGGCAGTGAGAGTAAACTGCTGCTCAAGCATGGGGTTGCTGCTGTTGACTATTATGTTTATCTTGTCCTCCGGTCGGAGGCGAAACTTCTGTTCCATCTGAAGGGCCATACCGTTAAGCGCATGGGCATCTTGGAAATATACGATGTCTTTCGGAGTGGAGCAGGAGTTGAGCAAGACCATCAGTGCAGCGATGGCAACACGACGCATCTGCCTTTTCCTTTTTTTCATTTTCATTTCGTTGTTTTTATTTTTGACGATATTATTTTGTTTGCCACAATCCATATTGCTATGTCGGCACATAGCATACATGTCAAATCAGCCAAACGGCTGACGACAACGTTCAGCAGCGTAAGCATAACTGTAGCCGATATGATTATTGCCATGGCACGGCGTTGGCTCATACCCATTGCCATCAGCTTATGGTGAATGTGGTTCTTGTCGGGAAGGAAGGGATTGACGCCGTGGCATATTCTCGATAGGAACACCCTCACTACATCGAAGCATGGCACCAGTATCGGCGAGAATGCCAATACCAGTGTGTCAACGTGCAATGGAGCGATAACAGGAACGGCCACGAGCTGATAACAGAGGAACGACAACATTATGCCCAACGTCAGGCTGCCAGTGTCACCCATGAAAATCTTTCTTCCCCGTCTGGCGTTTCCAAACACATTGAAGAAAAAGAATGGTATCAGCACGCCAGCCAAAGCTAACGACATCATTGCATAAAGGATCCGGCCACATGACATGAAAGAGATGCCATAGCACATGAAGGCGAAGAAGCATAGTCCTGCCGCTAAGCCGTCGATGCCGTCGATGAGATTGATGGCATTGATTATGAACACAATGCCCACGACACTTAAAGGTAGCGACAGCCACAAGGGTAGCGAATGGATTAACAGCAAGCCGTGGAGGTCGTTCAGCAATGCGCCTCCCATCACAAGCATCAGGCTACAGCAAGTCTGAATGAGGAACTTCGTCTTATAACGTACTCCTCTCACGTCGTCAGCAATCCCTACTACATACGACAACGACACGGCGCAAGCTACGTAGGCCAAAGTCACTGCTTCAACGCTTATCGCATCGATAAGCTCGTGCTGTTCCATCATAATGTTTGTAACCACCATTATGGCAAACGACAATGCCACTGCGGGCATGAAGGCTGTACCGCCCAGACGTGGTACGAGTCCCTGATGCGACTTTCTCTTGTCTGGTAGGTCAAAAAGTCGTTTGCGGAATGCAATGAGCTGAATCTGTGGTATTATTATTCCCGTGAACAATATGCACAGGAAAAACACCAATAGTAGATTTGTTATTCCAATAAAATTGCACATCATTAAATTAAGAATCTGTGTTATTTCGTGTCAATTAATTTCCCTTATGAACGCTCTCGGAACGTATGCCGTGGCTATTGTAAGAAGTCCATCGATGATTACGCCTACTCGCTGTTGACCCTTGTAGCGAGCCACCTTACCCACCACGCCCTTAAACTCACCTTCGACGATGCGTACCGTTTGTCCTGTCTTGAACTTTGGAATCTCGGCAGACATCAGGATATAGTCGCTCGCCTCAGAAGCGCAGATTATCTTCAGACTGTCAATCTGATGGTCAGGAATCACAAGTGGCTCCTTCGCAACCCGTCTTCCCTCATGGAAGTGTCGATAGTAAAAGCGCAGGTAGGGGAGGTTGACATTGTCGTACACGAACGACTTCATCACGTCTTCCGTTCCACGTGCAAAGAAAATGTTTGGAAGACGCGATCTTTCAACGGCTTTCCTCTTGCCGTCAACAATCTTCATGGTAACTATGGTGGGATAATAGGCCTCTATGTTTTTGCCTATGAGATATTCGTATGCCTTTCGTTCGCGACCATATGTCACTCTCAAGGCATACCAGCGTGCAACGTCCTTAGCTTTTTTCTTCATGGAGCTTTCTTCCGACAGGACATTCCTCGTGGACACCCCTGTTTGTGAATTCTCTGCCGAAAACGGCTCTCGAATCTCGGGGAGAGCATCGGGGGTAAACCCGGTGCAGGGAGGCATTTCACCGCCTCCATGGGTGTTTACATCACCTGATGGATGTTGCGTGACATTCATATCGATGACCTTACTTCGCTCTAAACAGAACGCATCGTGGGACAATAAAAAGCGTGAGTTCGACCTGTTGTCCGTTCTACGAGTCGAGGCTCTCGCATTGCCCAATTCTGTTGAACAGACAACGTTAGAGCCCACGCCGATATGAAAATATCCACCATCCCTGTGAGACCTATATAAACAAGAGAACATACATCCGTAAAGATATAATCCATGCTTACAAGGTCTCATGGGAAAGTGATAATATCACACCCTGGACATCTACCGTTGATACGTTCAAGACAGAATTTTGAAATGCTTTGCGAGAATTCCGACTCGTCTTAAACATAACGTCAAGTAAACGCCTTCATTATGTCTTGGACTACCATACCCTCCCATAACCCGCTTCGTAGTTTTTGTGATATAGTGAATCGTCCTACTTGCATGGCGTGGGCACCTCGCTTCACGTCCTTGAAAGAACTCGTCTAACTTCGAGAAAATGAAACAAGGTTTGTAGTCCGCTGCAAAGTTAATTAAAATTTCTGATAACGTCTATTCACACATATATAATTAACTCTTTTTAACCCCCCCCCGTTCGGTTAACTCTTTTTAACCCGCGTCTCTTCAATTAACTCTTTTTAACCAGATTCTCCTTCCCAATAATACAGGAAAGGATGCAATTTTATTTGACAATATGAATTAAAAGAGGAAGCCCCCTCCAGCTCCCCCAAGGGGGAGTGCCCCGTTACCGCCTACACTGTGCGCTGCCATTTCGTCGAACTCACGTTATATTAATATAAGTACAGCAAAACAAATTACTCCTTATTATGAAAAAAAATAGAAAACCCTTGGATATGATGGGAAAAAGTTATAATTTTGCACCTGAAACATCGGAACATATTTGTAATTTTATTATTATGACAAAAAGAACCTGCTTGACAATTGCGATGGCTATATGCACCATTATTAGTGCCTTTTCGCAAAGGAGTGAAATGACCATTAATTCGGGGTGGAAGTTCAAACTCGATGCCGATACGACCTATGCATGGGTCAACATTCCGCATACATATAATCTGGATGCATATAATGTGCGCAACTATTATCGCGGTAAAGCTGAGTACAGAAAGACTCTCGCCATCACTGACTATGATGACAGAAGATGCTATTTTCTCCGATTCGAAGCAGTAAACAAATATGCCGAAATTACGGTCAACGGCGAGGTGCTTGCCAGACACTCTGGCGGTTATTCCTCCTTTGTGGTCGATATGACAAAAGTGGCGAAAGAGGAAAACGAAATAGTGGTGAGAGTGGACAACTCCAATCAAGACATCACCCCACTGTGGGCTGACTTTACTTTCTGGGGCGGCATCTATCGTGACGTGTGGCTCGTATCTACCCCAATGCAACACATTTCGCTCAGCGACTATGGTTCCAAGGGAATCTTTGTTGCCACACCCAATGTGAGTGAGAAGGAAGCCACGATGGAGGTAAAGGTGGAAATCGGCAATGACGCCGACAAGGAGGCAAGAGTAGTTGTACGCAATGCCATCATTGACCCTCAGGGACAACTATTGCAAAGCAAGGAAAAAAAGTTGAAGGTGAACGCGAATGGGATCATTGCCTACGTATATAAGTCAGAGAAGATAGCCAATCCACAACTGTGGTCGCCTGAGACTCCGCGGCTGTACAGGATTGTAACAACCGTCATTGATGCGCAGACAGGGGAAGTGCTCGACGAAGTGACCACCAAAACGGGTTTGCGCTTCTTCGCCTTCGATGCGCAAAAGGGATTCATGCTTAATGGCAAACCTTATAAACTCAGAGGTGTCAATCGCCATCAGGACCAGTGGCCTGTGGGTGTGGCTCTCGATGACGAGGCTCATCGGCGCGACGTACAGTTGATGAAGGATTTCGGCTGTAACTTCATCCGTATATCCCATTATCCGCAGGACGATGCGCTGCTGGATGCCTGCGATGAGTTGGGCTTGCTCGCCTGGGAGGAAATACCTGTGGTAGATAAGGTGCCTGACGATCCACTGTATGACAACAACTGCGAGGAGAATCTGGTGGAGATGATTCGCCAGCACTACAATCACGCTTCAGTGATAGCATGGGGATATATGAATGAGATTCTGCTTATTGCCCCGCGCCCAGGCACCTCCGAATGGCCTGCCTGTAAGGAACGCACCGTAAGGCTTGCCCAAAGACTGGAGAAAAGGCTTAAGGAGGAAGATCCGTACAGGGTGAGTGTCATGGCATACAACATGGACAACACCTACAATGAGATTGGTCTTGACCTCATTGATGTCACGGGATGGAACCTGTATCAAGGTTGGTATGTTAACAAACTTGAGGATTTCGACAAGTGGTGCTACGACCAGCATCAGCGTTATCCCTCGCGTCCGATGATAATCAGCGAGTGGGGAGCGGGAAGCGACCGCCGTCTTCACTCCGACTCGCCCAAGGCCTTCGACTTCAGCATAGAATACCAGCAACGTTTTGTTGAGCACTACCTTCCATTCATCGAAGGCAAGGAGTGGATTAGCGGTTGTGCCTATTGGAATTTCATCGACTTCAATGTGGCGGAACGGCAGGAGTCGATGCCAAGGGTCAACAACAAGGGACTCTTCTACAACGACCGTTCGCCTAAGGATGTGGCATACTATATCAAGGCTATGTGGCGTAAGGACATTCCCGTTGTACATATTGCCACAAGAGACTGGGCTATACGTCACGGGGAGAAGGGGAAAAAACACACCATAAAGGTGTATTCCAACTGCGACGAGGTGGAACTGTCTGTCAATGGTAAGTCGTGCGGAACAAAACGTGTGGAGAACTGTTTTGCCACCTTCTCTGTACCTTTGGAAGAAGGCCGCTCCATACTTATGGCAGTGGGAAGTGGAAAAAATGGAGAAATGAATGACGTTGCGACGATAGACAACCGTCACGTTCCTGCAACCTATGATGGCGGTGAACTGGCGATAAACGTGGGCAGCAACTGCTATTACACCTCTTCGGTAAATAACCTGACATGGCTTCCCGATCGGCAATATGAGCCAGGCAAATGGGGTTGGATAGACGGCAAGCAGCGTTCGACGACATCAGAGGTATTCAACACTGTTGACGGTCCAATCTACCAGACATGGCTGGAGGATTTGACCGAATATCGCATTGATGCCCCTGCCGGCATATACGAGGTGGAATTGTTGACTACCGACTGCACTGCGTCAGAAGAGCGAGGCATACAAGCCAACAGAGTACGCCATATCATTCGGAATCAGGGCAACTGTATCGAAATAAAGTTCTCGCCATCGAAAGGCATGACCTCCCTGTCGGGAATAAAGGTAAGGAGACTGTAGATGTCTATTTGAACTCCAAGAAGTTTCGCAAGTAACAAGACCGCCGTCTGTAGGGGCAGACCGATGTGTCTGCCCGACGCCGCAAGGCGTACCACGTAGGGCTAAATCGGTGGATGTATGTCGTTCCGACATCGGGCAGACACATCGGTCTGCCCCTACAATCGGGAGATTACGAATACCTGCGAAAGTTGAATAAATAATATATGGCATAACAGCTTAAAATTAAACTGTTATGCCATATTTTTTGATTTTATTCTCATTCTTATCCAAATGAATCGCGGTATCATCTGCCAGAAGAAAACAAGTAGTCGATAGAGCCAGTTAATGGTAATCACAGACTTGCGTCGTTCGAGTCCATCGACAATGCTCATTGCCACTTTGCTTGCGTCAAGCTGCATCGGGAAATGGCTTCCCTCTATCAAAGGTGTCTTGACGAATCCCGGTCTTATGTCAGAGATGTGTATGTTGCGTATGCCCTTTATGCTCGTCAGTTGGCAGAGGCTCTCAAGATAATTACTCGTGAAGCGCTTCGAAGCGGAATATGCGGGTGCGGCTCCGAGTCCTTTTGTCCGCGCAATGGAACTGATGACGGCTATCTGCCCTTCTGTTTCAGGGTGCTGCTCAAAATATCTGAAGGCTTCGCCGACAAGTCTTGCCATGCCGAGGCAGTTTGTCTCAATGGTTTTTAATTCCTTGTCAGCATCGAGAGCCGTGTTCTGATAACCAATGCCGGAACTGTGGAAATACATGTCCATGCCTCCCATCTTGGCCATTAGCTTGTGCAAGCCGTCAATGGCTTGTGAGGCAGTGACATCGATCACTTCGTAAGCGACGATACCATTATTCTCAGCCACCATCTTGGACAGAATGTCCTCCCTTCTTCCTGCCACACCAACTCGCCATCCTCTCATGGCAAAAATCTTTGCTACCTCATTGCCAATGCCAGAGGTGGCACCCATTACTATAACAGAAGGTCGGTTGTCCATTGCTAAAATATGTTTTGTCTGTTCGTCACAATGTCAAGCAACTGCTGATAGCTTGATTTGTTGTTGGCGGCAATAACTCCAGTCGGCTCTGTGAGACACAGTTTGCTTCCGTTGGCAGATGATATGACTCCTCCTGCCTCCGTCACAATCAGCGAGGCGGCGGCATAGTCCCAGGGGCTGAGCAAATACTCGAAATACAGTTCACACCTGCCCATCGCCAAATAGCATAGCTCTGGCGCACAGGCTCCAAAACGACGTATGTCGTTGCATTTGCCAAAAACGTCAAGGATAATCCTCGAACATATCTCGGCATACTCCTTGTGATAAATCGGCAGGGCCGTACACATCACGGCATTGTCGAATGGGCGTTCTGACACGTGGATCCTCTTGCCGTTGAGGTAGGCTCCCTTGCCTTTCTCGGCATGGAACAGCTCGCCGGTGCGGGGAATATATACCACGCCCATCAGCATCTCCTCGGCATGTTTCAGTCCTACGCAAATGGCGCACTGGTCAATGCCTCGGCTATAGTTGGCAGTGCCGTCGATAGGGTCGATTATCCACGTGTATTCGTGCTCAACGTCATTGATGTCCTTTTCCTCGCACAGGAATCCCGACTCAGGCATCTGCTCTAAGAGCCTTTCACACAAGAAGTTCTGTACGGCAACATCCGACGAGGTAACGATGTTTTCGCAGCCTCCCTTTTGTTCTATCTCAAACCCGTCGGTGACCATCAGTCGTGAAGCATCACGGACGATACCCATTAGTTGTTCAATTGTTATCATGATATTCCCATTTTTAAAGCTCTCTTTACTCGTAAATAGTTGCTACAATCCTGCGTGCTCCGCCATAGTCACGGAATTCACATAGGTAGATCCCCTGCCATGTGCCGAGATTCAGATGTCTGTCAGTGATCGGTATGGTGATGCTCACCCCGAACAATGAACTCTTTGCATGAGCGGGCATGTCGTCGGAGCCTTCGAACACATGGTCATAGTAAGGCTCGTTTTCACGCACTATGTGATTCATAATCTTCTCCATGTCGGAGCGTACGTCTGGATCGGCATTCTCATTGATGCTCAAGGCACATGACGTGTGCTTTACAAATAGGTTCAACAAGCCGGTTTGGGGCAGTGGCATAGGAAGATTTGCCAGTATCTCATGTGTTATGAGATGGCATCCTCTGCGCTTTGCTGATAGTGTAAATTCCTTTTGTTGTATCATAGTCAGTATGATTATCTTTATCAGTAGCTTCCAAATTCTTTCACAAGATAGGCATGAATGTCTTCCTCAAAACCGTAATCTTTACTTTCTTCATCGTATATCGTTTATTTTATTGACCCAGGATTGGGCAGGTGCATACCATACATCGTGAGATTGTTTTCGCGTGCATATTTCAGTATGCGGAGACGTGACTCGCGTGCCGCATCGGCATCCATGTCGTAGGTGGGGCAATATTCGGGATGGGACAGTTGGAGTGCAGCGCCGTGGATTAGGTCGGCAATCACGAGGATGCTGTCCTTCTGGAACACGGTGTGACCAGGTGTGTGACCGTATGCAGCAATGGACTTCACTCCACCTGCCAGCGTGTCGCCTGCCTCAAAAAGGTGAAGATGCTCCTTGTAGGCTTCGAGAACAGTCTTTGCCAACTTGCTCCTGTCTCCCTCCATGGCCAGCCAGGCCTCCGCTTCCACACGGTTGACATATACCTCAGCCTTGGGGAATGTCACCTTGCCATCCTTCAGCAGACCGCCGATGTGATCGGGATGTAGATGCGTAAGATAAATCAGTTGAAGCTCATCTGGTGATACGCCCAACTCCTTCAACTTCGGAAACAGCTGGCTGAAAGGCGCACCAAGCCCTGCATCGAGCAGTATCTTCTTCCCCTCCGTCTGGAGCAGTAGGCAACTGACGCTCGACGGAACGCCCTCATGCAGTCCAAGGGCTTTCCAGAGAGAATCGGGCACTTCGGGGTACAGCTTGTGCGGCTGCAATGTCGGTCCCGGCTTGTCTTCTATCCATGTGATGGTTGTCGGCTCGATGTCGGCGACTGCCTTTTGGCTTTTCTGTGCGCAGGCTGTCAGCATGAGCAGTCCTGCTGCGAATGTAAATAAATACTTCATAGATTATCTGTAATTGTGCTGCAAAAATACATATTTTCTTTTATCCCTGCAAGTAAAAGAAGGAAATTCAACAAATTCATAAACAAATCAGCTCTCCTTGTCGGTCAATGTCAAATTTGGCACAATATTCGAAACATTCATTATAAAATAGTTTGTATTTACATTCTTTTTTGTACCTTTGCCGAGAATTAGGGTTATTAGTAATAGATATTTAATAGCATAATATATGATGAAAAAGATTCGGAAAGACCTGTTTGTTGCCATATTACTGATGGTAATGGTGCCGTTTTCGCTTATTTCCTGCTCGGATGACGAGAGCGCAGGCAATGACATAGAGAGCAGTGTGGAAGAGGAGTTGTCGAAGATGACTTTGCGCGAAAAGGTCGGTCAGATGTTCTTCGTGCGACCGGAGTCTCTCGATACCACTATCCACTGGACTTCCACCACCGAACTGCCACAATACAAGACGCAGGCGGTTAATATCGTCATGAACGACGTCAATAAGGATTATCCCGTGGGCGGAATCATACTCTTTGCGCACAATATAGACAACGAGACGCAGCTCTCCGACTATGTGTCACAGATAAGAAAGCTTTACGGTTCCCCTTTGCTTTGCATTGATGAGGAGGGAGGACGTGTGGCACGTATTGCAAACAATCCAAATTTCAATGTCCCGAAATATGAGAGCATGGCTGCCATAGGAGATACTGGTGATCCCGCGAATGCATATAACGCGTCGAACACCATAGGCAAGTATCTGAAAGCATACGGCTTTGACATCGACTTTGCACCCGTGGCCGACGTGAACACCAATCCCGACAATATAGTCATCGGTGCGCGAGCCTTTTCTTCCGACCCACAGATAGCGGCACCTATGGTGGTCAATTATCTGCAAGGACTTCGTGATGCTGGAATTACGGGATGTTTGAAGCATTTTCCTGGACATGGCGATACACATGCCGACTCGCATCTCGGATTTGCCGAGACACGAAAGACATGGGAGGAAATGCTTGAATGTGAGATGATAACATTCAAGGCAGGCATTGCTGCCGGTGCACAGCTTGTCATGACGGCACATATAGCTGCACCCGAGGTGACGGGAACAAACTTGCCCTCAACACTTTCTGAGGTAATGCTTCAGGACAAGTTGCGCGGTGAGTTGGGCTACAAGAATATCATCATCACTGACGCAATGGAGATGGGGGCAATCACCCAGTTGATGTCCAGTGGCGAGGCTGCCGTCAAGACCATCGAGGCTGGAGCCGACATAGTGCTTTGCCCGCAGAATTTCTGCTTGGCCTTCGATTGTGTGGTCGAGGCAGTGGAAAGCGGTAAGATAAGCCGACAGCGCATAGACAACAGCGTACGCCGCATACTGACATTGAAAAGACTGCGCTTATAAGGTCATCTAACTCACGTTAAATAGATGTAATAAACGCATAAAGGGCTTGACAAGGGGGCGAATATTCGCTAACTTTGCACCATCAATCATGAGCGCGACGGTGCGCTCAGACTAAAGAAAGGAGACTTTATGACAAAACTTAGGGAAATCTATCGTTGCCCTGTTTGCGGCAACATTGTGGAGGTATTGAATTCCGGAGTAGGCGAACTCGTATGCTGCGGCAAACCTATGGTGCTGCTCAAGGAGAACGTAACAGATGCCGCTCAGGAGAAGCATGTTCCCGTAGTGGAGAAAACAGAGTGCGGCTACTGTGTGAAGGTGGGTAGTGTGGAACACCCGATGACTGGCGAGCATCATATCCAGTGGATAGAACTGCTTACGCCCACATCGGTGCTGAGGCGCGAACTGAAACCCGGCTGTAAGCCTGAGGCAAAATTCCTTACCGACGAGGAGTGTGTATGCGCCCGAGAGTACTGCAACCTTCATGGACTTTGGAAAGCATGACATTGAGAAACTGCCTGCACCTGTCAATTATGGCGCAGGCAGTTTTTTCGTCTTCGTTCCCTTTCCTATTACCAGAGACTTCGTATCGGCTTTTACCCTGCGTCCGCCGAGGTCGTAGAGTACGTCGCTCTTGTCGTTGTCGTCCTTTACCGTCGATATGGCAGACGTGGTGTTGCTGATATTGATGGCGAGGTTGAGGTCGCCCTTCTCAACAGCTATGCGCAACATGGCGGTAGCTGGGTCGTAACACCAAGTGCCTGCCTCAGAGAGTGACTCGCAGTGTGCCACTTGTTCGAGTGCCACGGCATCGCCGTCACCCTCTGTAAGGCATACGCTCTTCACCTCCATGGTCATTCGTGGTATCTCGAACTCGAAGAAACTCTTATTGAGTTTTCCACTGTGATTGCCAAAATGAATAGTGTAGCCATCTGAAACCTTGTAGCCTTCAATGAAGATGAGTCCGGAATTGTCGGGGCTTACATTCTGCGATTTCGAGTCGTCTTCGTAGATTAAACCATAGTTCTGCTGGCCGCTGTCATCCATGAGCCACAGCACGGAATACTGCGAGCGGTCTATGTCGCGCGTATTGGTAAATGTGGTCTGGCGATAGCGGGGAATGAACGTGCCGAGCCTGCGAAATAGGGCAATACGTCAAGCGGAGCGTCGTATTCCACTTTGTCGCCTTGCTTGTATGTCTTCGTGTAGTCGTTCATATCCACCCATGTACCTTCGGGGAAGATTACATTTCGCTTGGTGGCACTCTCCACTACGGGAGCCACGAGTATGTCGTAGCCAAAGAGATATTCGTCGTCACATTCCATCAGTTCCTTGTCGTTGATGTAGTGGTCGAATATGAGCGAGCGCATTAGCGGACTTCCATAATGGCAGTCATGGCAGATGAATGTGTAGGTATAGGGCAGATAGCGGTAGTGGATGTTGATATATCGGCGCACTTGGTCAAGCACATCGGCATAACACTCATTAGTAGGTTCCGGCATGGTGGCACTATGTGTGCGGATGTTGGGCGAGAAGGTGGCGAGCTGTATCCAACGGAGGTAAAGCTCGGGGTCGGTGGGTTTGTCGTCGAGAGCCACAAAGCCGCCCACGTCACTCGTCAGCAAAGGAATGCCCGACATGCCGGCATTGAGAGCAGCGGGAATCTGCAGTTGAAGTCCGCTCCAAGAACGTTCAATGTCGCCTGTCCAAGGTATTGCTCCATAACGCTGCATACCCGCAGTGCCCGAGCGTGTGAGTATAAAATGACGTTGGTCGGGATAGTTCTCGCAAAGGCGTGAATATACGTCGTTCATCCAAATGTTGTTATACTCGTTGTGGACCTCGTCGCGGTTGCCGTCAACAAAAGTGGAGTTCTCGCTGTCCTTTTCCAGTTCGCCAAGGTCAAACCACCATGCAGCGACTCCCATGTCGGCAAGTTTCTTGTATGCCGACTGCCACATCCAGTCGGCAGCTTCCTTCTTGGTGTAGTCAATAAGTCCAACGTATTCATTCTGAAGCCACTCCATGCCTGGCACGTCAATATCGGCAAGCCAACTCTTGTCCTTTAGGAAACCGTAGTTGGGAGTTTGCGAGGTGAAGTAAGGCTCGGTGATAACTATGCTGTTCACACCTTTTTCCTTCAGATTTTCTATCATGCCCTCAGGGTCATACCAGTTGGGGGCGTACCAGTCAAGTGTTCCCATCCATGCGCAAGAGGGACCTTGCCACTGTATGTCGAAGACGATGGCATCAATGGGAATGTTGGCCTTCTGTATGTCTTCGACGGCCTTCTCGGCTTGAGCTTGCGTTTCATAACCGTAGCGCGAAGTCATATAACCCAATGCCCACATTGGCGGCATGGGTAGTTGGCCGGTAAGTGTGGCGAACCAATCCATCACCCCACTGATATTCGGTTCGTTGACAACCCTGTTTTCGGGTGCGATGTAATAATACGCCACAGGCGACTGACTGCGTGTAGAGTATTTTGTCCCTTCGGTTGATGAAGGCGTAAGGACAGATCCGCGGTAGTGGTTGTCGAAGAAAAGTCCGTAGCCTTGGGTGGAGAGGATGAACGGCACGCAGATGTTTCCCTCGACAAACGTGCTTGAGTTCCACGAGAAGTGTGGCTGGTTATCAAGCGTAATGGGCTGGTTGTCGATGTTCACCTTCTGGCTGTTGTAGCCTCCACCGAAGAACGCCTCGTCACGGTTGTTGGCCACAAAGCATGCGGTCTTCTCCTCAGAGGCGTTGTCCATGGGCCTTGCCTCTTCGAGCATTACTTGTCCGAAGGCCGAATAGAATCTCAGACGGCAGTCCTCCTTACTCACTCCTACGCTAAGGGCATCAGTGCTTAACACCAATTCGTTCTCTGCCTCGACTATGTGGAAATTTCCCTTTGGTTCCATCACCACACTCACTGAGCGTCGTTCCTGCCCCGTTGTGCCTTCGGGCAACGACAGCACCTTGACAATGGTATTGGCATAGGCCGTGATTTCCACACGTCCTGACTCGCCAAAAACAGTCACTTTGCTTCCTTCTACAGCATAGTCATTGAACTTGCCGATAGGCGCTTGGGCGAGGGTGGCTGTTGTCACCGACAGAAACATTGTGAGGTGCAATGCTGCCAACAATAGAATTTTCTTTTTCATTTTATGTCTTTTATTTGCAAGTATATAAATGATTCTGATGCAAAATTAATGAAAAATATTTATTTGGCAAGCTAAAACGGAGAAAAAACGTCATTTGTAGATTAACAAGTCCAACTTTCCACATGCTTTTCTTTGTCGTTTCAAAATGAATATGTAATTTTGCACTTCGGAAACCAATGTTGTAGTTTTTATGAAATATACAATAGAGAAAATTACGACGCTCATCGGAGCGAGGCGCATCGGACACAACGATGCTAATATCGGCTGGATACTAACTGACAGTCGTTCGTTGTGTTTCCCTGAGGAAACACTGTTCTTCGCCATTCGCACACAGCGCAACGACGGTCACAACTATATATCAGAACTTTACAGACGCGGAGTGAGGAACTTCGTGGTCGAGACGGTGCCTCCAGATGTCGATACGGAATATCGTGAGGCTAACTTCCTGAAGGTGACAAGCACACTTGCCGCACTGCAACGACTGGCAGAGCGACACCGCGATGAGTTTGACATTCCCGTGGTGGGAATAACGGGAAGCAACGGAAAGACTATGGTGAAGGAGTGGCTCTACCAGTTGCTTTCGCCACAGATGGTGGTGACGCGCTCGCCAAAGAGCTACAACTCGCAGATTGGCGTTCCACTGTCTGTGTGGTTGATAGACGAACATACGCAGGTTGCCCTGTTGGAGGCAGGAATAAGTCAGACAGGAGAGATGGAGAGGTTGCGCGACATCATACAGCCTACAATAGGCGTACTGACATCGATGGGGCAGGCTCATCAAGAAAATTTCCGTTCGATGGACGAGAAGTGCATGGAGAAGCTGTTGCTTATGCACGATGCGCGTGTGGTGGTCTATAATTCTGACGACGAGGTGGTTAGCCGTTGCATGCGACGTTCGGGCTATAGGGGGAAGCGAGTGGCATGGAGCAAGGAAGACCCGCAGGCTGCACTATTCGTGAAAGAAGTGGTGGCAAAAGGTGCCATGACCACCGTCCACTATATATATAATAAGGTGGAAGAGGGTACTTATCACCTTCCATTCATTGACGAGGCTTCTGTGGAGTGCTCGATGGCCTGTGCCGCTACGGCTCTTCATCTTGGCATTGGCAAGGAAGCTCTCGATGTGAGAATGTCGCAACTGGAGCCTGTGGCAATGCGATTGGAGGTGAAGGAAGGGCAGCATGGCTGTACGCTGATAAACGATTCGTACAACAGCGACGTAAGTTCGCTCGACATCGCACTCGATTTCATGAGCCGGCGACCAGACCACAACGGACGAAAACGAACGTTGATTCTTAGCGACATTCAACAGAGCGGACAGGCTCCTCGGCAACTCTATCGCACTGTGAGCGATTTGGCAGAGAAGCGTGGTGTGGAGAAATTTATTGGAATAGGTAGTCAATTGAAAGAGAATGACGAGGAGATACGCATTGGCGAGAAATTCTTCTTCGACGATGTGGAGGCGTTTCTTGAGTCGGCAGTGTTCAGAACGCTCTGCAACGAGGTGATTCTTATTAAGGGAGCGCGACAGTTTGGCTTTGACCACATTACGGAGCAGTTGGAGCAGAAGGTTCATGAGACCATTCTTGAGGTGAACCTCAATGCCGTGGTAGCAAATCTTAACCACTACCGTTCGCAGATGGATTCAAAGACGAAGATTATCTGTATGGTGAAGGCTGATGCCTACGGAGCGGGTGCCGTGGAAGTTGCGAAGACTCTTCAGGATCATCGCGTGGATTATCTTGCCGTGGCTGTTGCCGACGAGGGAGTGACGCTGAGGAAGAACGGCATAACGAGCAACATAATGATAATGAACCCCGAAATGACGGCGTTCAAGACCATGTTCGACTACGACCTTGAGCCGGAGGTGTATAGCTTTAGGCTTATGGACGCACTGATAAAGGCTGCCGAGAAAGAAGGCATTACGAGCTATCCGGTGCACATAAAGCTCGACACGGGCATGCATCGTCTGGGCTTTGACCCCGTGAATGACATCGACGAGGTGATTGAACGGCTGAAACGACAGAATGCAATCATTCCGCGCTCCGTGTTTTCCCATTTCGTTGGGAGCGACAGCGACGATTTCGATAGCTTCTCTGCCCGTCAGTTCCGCCTTTTCGACGATGCGAGCAGTAAGCTGCAGGCGGCTTTCGACCACAAGATTCTGCGCCACATCTGCAACAGCGCAGGAATAGAACACTTTCCTGAGCGACAGCTTGACGCATGCCGTCTGGGACTTGGACTTTACGGAATAGACAGCCGCGACAACCACATATTGAATACCGTAAGCACGTTGAAGACGACAATATTGCAACTGCGCCATGTTCCGAAGGAAGAGACTGTGGGATATAGTCGCAAGGGAATATTGAATCGTGACAGCCTGATTGCCGCCATTCCTATAGGATATGCCGACGGATTGAACCGACATTTGGGAAGAGGGCGATGCTACTGTCTTGTAAATGGTCAGAAGGCACCTTATGTTGGCAACATCTGTATGGACGTTGCAATGGTTGACGTTACGGGAATCGACTGCAAGGAGGGTGATACTGTAGAGATTTTTGGCGAGCATCTTCCCGTGACTGTTTTGAGCGATGCTCTCGACACAATACCGTATGAAGTGCTTACTGGCATCAGTGGAAGGGTGAAAAAAGTCTATTTTCAGGATTAATTCAAACGATTACGGCAATTTTCTTTAAGAAAGTTGCCGTAATTGGAAAATTATTGCTATATTTGCAACCAAAAGAAGAAATAATTAAAAATCAATATTAAAAAATAACCTATTTAAAATGAATTCTATCAAAACAAAGACGATGACCAATTTCAGATGGGTCATGTGTGCGTTGTTGTTTGTAGCTACAACGGTAAACTATCTGGACCGACAGGTTCTTTCTTTAACGTGGAAGGACTTTATCGCTCCTGAGTTCCATTGGACAGACGACAACTACGGCACTATTACTGCCGTGTTCTCTATCGTTTATGCTGCCTGTATGCTCTTTGCAGGCAAGTTCGTTGACTTTATGGGTACTAAGAAGGGCTATCTCTGGGCCATCGGCGTATGGTCTGCAGGTGCCGTTGCCCATGCTTTGTGCGGTTGGCTGACGGTCAACATCGAGGGCTACGCCTCTGTTGCCGAAATGTCGGCTGTAGAGACTGGCTCTGCAGCAGCGTTGCTCATTGCCACCACCAGTGTTTGGCTGTTCGTTGCCGCTCGCTGCGTGCTCGCACTTGGTGAGGCTGGTAACTTCCCAGCAGCCATCAAGGTTACGGCAGAGTACTTCCCGAAGAAAGACCGTGCTTTTGCAACGTCAATCTTCAATGCCGGCGCATCAGTAGGTGCTTTGGCTGCTCCTGCCACCATTCCTTTGCTTGCGCAGTATTTCAAGGATGCCGGCATCGGTGGCGGTTGGGAAATGGCGTTTGTAATCATCGGTGGACTTGGTTTCATCTGGATGGGCTTCTGGGTGTTCCTCTACGATCGTCCAGAGAAGTCGAAGCATGTAAACAGTGCTGAGCTGACCTACATTCATCAGGACGACGAGGAGCCTGTTGCTGCCGTAAAGGAAGAGAAGCCAGAGGCACAGATTCCATTCTGGAGCTGCTTCAAGTATCGTCAGACATGGTCGTTCATCACAGGTAAGTTCTTCACCGACGGCGTTTGGTGGTTCTATCTGTTCTGGGCACCAGCTTACTTCTCTGACCAGTATGGCTACAAGTCAAGTTCTTCAGAGGCCATTATGCTCATCTTCACGCTTTATGCTATTGTTACAGTCCTCTCTATTTATGGTGGCTATCTGCCAAAGTTATTTGTTGAGAAGAAGGGTATGAACCCATACGGTGGACGTATGCTTTCGATGCTTATCTTCGCCTTCTTCCCATTGTTGGCTTTGTTTGCTCAGCCTCTTGGTGCAATGTCGGCTTGGTGGCCTGCCATCATCATCGGACTTGCAGGAGCTGGACATCAGGCTTGGTCGGCAAACCTCTTCTCTACCATTGGCGACATGTTCCCGAAGTCAACTATTGCCACAATCACAGGTATTGGCGGTATGGCAGGCGGTGTAGGCTCGTTCCTCATCAACAAAGGTGCAGGTGCGTTGTTCACCTTCTCTGAGGCTCAAGGTTCAGCCTTCTCGTTCCTTGGTTTCGACGGTAAGGAAGCTGGCTACATGATCATATTCTGCATCTGTGCCGTAGCTTATCTTTTGGCATGGTTCATCATGAAGGCTCTGGTTCCAAAGTATAGGCCAATCACAGCGTAACAATTATTGAAAGCATAGATTGTTAAAGGCGCAGTTGAAGTCGGGTTTATCCAACGTCAACTGCGCCTTATTATGTAAACTACTTTGTTTCCTTAACTTGAAAAAGTCGAGTAAATCGAACTATTAGAACAGCGAGAGAGTGAACAGATAGATGACGGCTGCGGGAATGGCAAGAAGCGAAGAGTCGAAACGGTCGAGCATACCTCCATGACCGGGAAGGATGGAACCGCTGTCCTTGATGCCAAGGGTGCGCTTGAAGAGACTCTCAACAAGGTCGCCCCAAGTGCCGAAAACTACAACCGTTAGGCCAAGGCCAATCCATTCGAAAACGGTCAGCTGAAGGTCGTTGATGCCATTTTGTTCTGTTAGGTGCCATATCAATGCTGCGGCAGCCATGACAAATACGCCACCTCCTATGCTGCCTTCCCAGCTCTTTCCTGGACTTACGCGTGGAAACAGCTTGTGCCTGCCAAGCAATGAACCGCAGCAGTAGGCTCCTGTGTCGTTTATCCATAGGAATACGAATACGGAAAGTGGAAGAACTGACGTGAATGTGGTGCCTTCAGCGGAAACGCGGAACGCAAGCACATTGAGCAGCGAGAAGGGTAGGGCGATATAGAGTTGCGACATCATGGTGTATGCCCAATTGTTTATTGGGTCCTCATGCTTGGCATATAGTTCTGCTATGAGAAGATAGACTAAGGTGACGAGATAGGGAATGAATACCGTGGAAGGCGTTATGCCGCTGCAAAAGCCAGACATGGCAAAATAGAAATATGTGCCTGCAACGGTGCTGATGAAACGGTTGACTGTGACTCCAGGCCTGTCGTTGACAAGTCCTGTAAATTCCCACACGGTCAATGCAGTGACAAGAGAAAACAAAACTGTCATTGCCACTGGATTGAAAAAGCAAACCACTACGATTGCTACAAATAGCACTCCCGTTATTGTCCTTACTATCAGATTCTTCATATATAAATTATGCTTAACTCAAGACTCCTCACTCTTCTCACCTCTCTCCTCATCCTCCTTAACTTTAGCTTCAAGACTTGTACCTTCAGCTTCAAGCTGCTTAGCACGCTTCTCTGCCATTGCTTCTGCCTCAGCCTTCTGCTGTGCCTCTAAGAGCTCTTCGCTTCTGCTGACCCACGGACGTTTGCCGAAGATTTTCTCAACGTCGTCGGCAAAGATAACTTCGCGTTGAACAAGGAGTTCTGCAAGTTGGTTGTGACCTTCCCTATGTTCGTCAAGAATCTGCTTGGCACGGTCGTACTGGTTGTTGATCATCTTCAGCACTTCGTCGTCCATGATTTTTGCCGTGGTCTCAGAATATGGGCGTTGGAAAGAGTATTCATTATTGTTGTAGAAGCAAATGTTAGGCAACTTGTCGCTCATGCCTGCGTAGGCAATCATTCCGTATGCACTCTTTGTCACACGTTCCAAGTCGTTCATCGCTCCTGTAGAGATTCTTCCAAGGAACAGCTCTTCGGCTGCTCGTCCACCAAGTGTGGCGCACATTTCGTCGAGCATCTCTTCTTTTGTGGTTATGGCACGCTCTTCGGGCAGATACCATGCAGCTCCCAAAGCGCGTCCACGTGGCACGATGCTCACTTTTACCAATGGGTTGGCATGTTCGCAGAACCATGAGATTGTTGCATGTCCAGCCTCGTGAATGGCAATGGCACGCTTCTCTGAGTCTGTCATTATCTTCGTCTTCTTCTCCAATCCACCTATTATGCGGTCAACGGCATCGAGGAAGTCCTGCTTGGTGACTGTCTTGCAGTTGTGGCGTGCTGCAATAAGTGCCGCCTCATTGCATACATTGGCAATGTCTGCACCAGAGAAACCTGGTGTCTGACGCGACAGGAAGTCGATGTCTAACGTTTCGTCAGTCTTTATAGGCTTAAGATGTACCTGGAAGATGGCTTTGCGCTCGTTGAGGTCTGGCAAATCGACATGTATCTGGCGGTCGAAACGTCCCGCACGCATCAAGGCAGAGTCGAGCATGTCGGCACGGTTTGTGGCTGCAAGAATGATGACGCCGCTATTGGTGCCAAAACCGTCCATCTCTGTCAGAAGAGCGTTAAGAGTATTTTCGCGCTCGTCGTTGCCGCCCATGGCAGGATTCTTGCTGCGAGCTCGTCCTACGGCATCTATCTCGTCGATGAAAATGATGCATGGCGATTTCTCCTTTGCCTGACGGAACAGGTCGCGGACACGACTTGCTCCCACTCCCACGAACATTTCGACGAAGTCGCTACCGCTCATTGAGAAGAATGGCACTCCTGCCTCGCCGGCAACGGCCTTGGCAAGCAGTGTCTTTCCCGTTCCTGGAGGTCCTACGAGAAGCGCGCCTTTGGGTATCTTTCCTCCAAGCTCGGTGTATTTCTGAGGATTCTTGAGGAAATCGACTATCTCCTGCACCTCCTGCTTCGCACCTGCCTGTCCTGCCACGTCCTTGAAGGTGACATTGGTGGCAGTTCCTTTCTCATACATTTTCGCCTTACTCTTGCCTACGCTGAAGATGCCACTGGATCCTCCCATTCCGCCACCTCCCATGCGTCGCATTATGAATATCCAGAATCCGATGATGAAGGCAAAGGGTAGGATATTGTATATTATCATGCCAAACATGTCGTTGTCCTTTGAGTTCTCATAGCTGAAATCGCCAGAGAACTTCTTTTCCGCTTTTGCTTGGTTGATGAATTGCTCCACCTGATCGACAGAACCGAACTGCACCTCAACCGAGGGGTCCTTGCCTGTCTTGTCAACTCCTTGTTGGAAAACGTCGCGAATGTATTCTGGCTTTACATACATCTGCAGTGTGTTCTTGTCCTTGTTGACCACTATTCTTGAAGCATAGCCTTTCATGACCATCTTTTTGAATTGGTCGTATGATGCCTCAGTACGCACGCTTGAGTTAGTGTTGCCATTGGTGAAATATAGCAAACCAATGACAAAGAGTGCGAGAATATATATCCAGTTCATGTTGAACTTCGGCATCTTCATTTTGGGGTCTTCCTGATTGTTGATGTTGTTGTTCATGATATTAATAGTCGAGATTCAACTTTTCAATCTTTGCGTCCTCCCATAGATGCTCAAGGTCATAATATTCCCTTACGTCTGGGAGGAATACGTGAACCATGGCATCGGTGTAGTCCATTGCCACCCATTGAGCGTTCTCCAGTCCAACGACCTTCACAGGCTTTTCTCCCATGTCAATTCTTACTACGTCGGTAATTGATTCTGTTATGGCCTCTACTTGTGCTGGAGAGTTGCCTGTACAAATAACGAAATAGCGACAGATGGCTCCCTCGATGCTTCCGAGGTCAGCCACTACGATGTTTACGCCTTTCTTTTCTTGTATTCCTTTAGTGATACTTTCTACTAATTGTCTTGTTTCTTCCATTAAATAAACGTTGTTAAGGGGGAGTGAAGCGCCGTAACGGTCTTCACTTCCCGAATTTCGGTGCAAAGTTACTATTTTTAATTAAGAATGAAGAATTAAGAAATGAGAAAATGTTGTCTGCAAATCATTATTAACATTTTCTTTGTTTTATTTCTTCAGCCTAAACGATGTTTCTATTGAGTTCATTTCCTCAACAAAGGCCTTGTCAACCTTAATGCGCTGTTCTATTGCCGTACAGCTGTGGATTACGGTAGAGTGGTCGCGTCCTCCTATCAGTTGCCCAATGCGCGAAGCGGGCATCTTTGTGTATTTCTGTGCGAAATACATTGACAATTGTCGCGCTGCCACATAGTCGCGCTTCCTACTGCGACCCAGCACTTGCTGAGTGGTCACCTTGTAGTGGGAACATACGCGGTCGAGGATGTCGTCGATTGTAAGAGGATGGTTGTCAGCCTTAACAGCTCGTTTGATGACACGTTCGGCAAGATGCATATCGACGTTACAGTTGTAAACCACAGAATAGGCCAAAAGAGAGTTGATTACTCCCTGCAAGTCGCGTACGCTGCCGTTTGCTGTCTCAGCAATATATCTTAACACGTCCTGTGAGATTCGCAGACCGTCGCGTCGGCATTTGTTGTTGAGGATGTCGATGCAAAGTTCAATGTTGGGTTTCTCCAGTTCGGCTATGAGTCCACAGCTGAAACGAGTCAGAAGACGATCCTTCATGCCTTGTAGGTCAACAGGAGGACGGTCGCTGGCGAGAATTATCTGCTTGCCGTTGCGGAACAGATGGTTAAAGATGTGGAAGAACGTGTCAATGGTCTTTCCTGCCGTAGCCCATTCCTGAATGTCATCGACTATAAGCACGTCGATTGTCAAATAGAAGTTGATGAAGTCGTTGACCATGTTTCTTCTCGTGGCATCGGTGAACTGTACCTGAAAGAGTCGGGCAGAGACGTAAAGCACGCGCTTCTGTGGGTAAAGCTCCTTGCATCTCACTCCAATGGCATTAATCAGGTGGGTCTTGCCGCATCCTGATGGTCCGTATATATAGAAAGGATTAAACGTTGATTTGCCAGGATGGTCGGCAATGGAAATACCGATGGTGCGAGGCAACTTATTGCTTGTACCTTCTATATAGTTTGAGAAAGTCTGCTTGGGATTGAGCTGTGTGTTGATGTCCTGAGGCTTGGCGGCATCAAGCATCGTCTGGCTCTCGTTCGCCCTGCTTCTTGGTTCGTCTTTAATGCCAGAGGGTTCTTCTGCCTCAATGTCCTGCGAGAGATTGTGGGCTTTGTCGGTAACGATGCGGTAGGTGAGTTTGACGTTAGGACCAAAACTGCGTGAAAGAACACTACTCATAAGGCCAACGAAGTGTTGTTCCAAGTATTCGTAAACGAATGGACTTGGAACTTGCACCAAAAGCGTATTCTTTTCGGGAGAGAAACTCTCGAAGGCAATTTGTGCAAACCACGTTTCATATTGCTGGCTGGTGACGTTGCTCTTTATCAGTCTAAGGCATTGTTCCCAGCAAGCCTTATATTTGTTAACCATATAAGTATTGTGTAATTTGATGCGTTATTGACGTTATTTGGGGAGACTAGTTAAGTTTCCGGGTGCAAATTTCGCATTTTTTTTTCAAATAACCAAATATGTCCTTTTGTTCCACTTTTTGTCATCGATTCGTAACTTGCTAATATTTTGAATAATACGTTTAAATTTGTAGGTATTAAGAGTTAGTGGGACTTGCAAAATTCCAACCTGCTGTTTCTTAGACTATTAGATGAAAAAGGACCGCCACATCCATTTGGAATGGAAAGAGGCGACCCTTAGGTTGAAACCTCGCAATATCAGCACCTTCAACGTTTTTTACTAGTTATCTGCAGAAAGATCTTGTTATTTGTACAAAATTTAAATAGTGCAGTTCTTGACTTCTATTATTTGTCTTTCCTGCCAAAAAGCGAGAAGTGTACATAGCGCTTCGGATGGGCTTTGAGGTCTATCATCAGCGAATCGGCATCGCGCATAGTGTTGGCGAGATTCCAGTATAGGCTTGGGTCACGCATGAGCAGACCAATGGTACCCTCCTTGCTTGCCAATGAGCCGGTCAGTTCTTGAACGTTGTCGAGTGTGGCGTTTACTTTTGCCATGGTGTTGGCAACGTCAATCTCGCTGAGGTTTGACGTTAGCTTTTGCGTATTGTCGAGTGTGGCGTCAGCCTTAGCCATAATGGCTGGTACTTGTGCATTCACGCCCGTCATTAAGGTGTTGAGCTGCTTTGTGGTCACCGTTAGGTCGTCGGTGATGCGGTTGATGTTGTGAAGCGAGTTTGTCAATGCCGGATCGCCAGTGAGCGCATTGAGATTTGCCAGTATGGAATCGAGTTTAGGTAACATCTTCTCCACTGTGGGCAGCATGGCCCCTACTTTCCCCATCAGTCCTGCCTCCTGGTTTCCGCAGATGGTGTCACCGGGAGACAGTTTGCCGTCAGTGTTGTCGGCAAGTACGATGTTGAGCTTCACGTTGCCAAGCATGTCGCTCTCTATCTCTGCCGCCGATCCTGCAGGAATCCGCATCCTATTGTCAACTCCAAGTTCGGCAATTATCTCGTTGCTGTCTGAACCGAAACCGAACTTGATGTCCTTGACTACTCCGATGCGATAGCCGTTGGCATAGACTGCGCACGATGGTGACAAGCCACTTATGTTGCGGAACGACGCGTAATAGGTGTCGTCGTTGGAGTATAGACTCAAGCCTTTGAGGAACTGTAGTCCTGCATAGAGAACCACTATTCCCACGATAGCCACAAGTGCTATCTGAACTTCTTTAGAAATATGTTTCATATTCTTATCTGTTTTTATTTCTCTTGTATTCTTTTATCGCCTCTTGTACATCGGTGCGCTGTCCATCCTTGAAGGCAACTATGAAAGCTTGTGGGAATTTCTCCACGATGGTCTTTCGCAGTTGGTATATTTCATTGTAGTTTTCCGATGCCCCAACGGTGTACTTATATGTGGAACCGTCCTTGTAGTGGTCAACGTCGTCAAGTCCCTTAAATCTTTTGTCACCGTTCTTTATCAGTGTGGGCGACGTAAGTATTTGTATCTTGAATACCGGTGCCGACGATTGTGTTTCACTATTGTTCCCCTTCTGCTCTGCAGGTTTTTGTTCTGTAGGCTTCTGCTCCATTTCCTTTTGCTCTTCGCCATTTGGAGTTGGACTCTTCTCCACAACAGGTCTTGGTTCGGCTATCTTCTGTCTTTCCGGCACCTCGAAGGGCACGGTGATGCGCTTGTCATATTTGTTTCGATAGTCAACAAAGGCTTGGTAAATGCCGTAGCCCAGAGCATCGATATTGTCTGCCGAGTTCAGTATCTGTTCCTCTGCAGGTGTAGTGATGAATCCTAGTTCTATCAGACAGCTGGGCATAGATGTTTCCCTTAATACTAAGAATCCTGCCTGTTTCACGCCCTTGTCGGGGCGATTTGCCGCAGCGCAGGTACGTCGTTGCACAAACTTTGCCAGTTCTACGCTCTGCTCCATGTTCTTGTCCTGCATGAATTCAAACATTATGTAGCTTTCTGACGAGTTTGGGTCGAAGCCCTCATAGTGCTGCTGATAATCTTTCTCGTAGAGTATGACGGAGTTCTCGCGCTTTGCAACGTCGAAGTTGTCGTTGGCACGATGCATTCCCAGTGTGTATGTCTCCAGTCCTCGTGCCTGTTTGCCCTTAGGCAGAGCATTGGTGTGAATGGAAATGAACAGGTCTGCCTTGTTGCGATTGGCAATGTTTGCCCTTTCTATCAGCGTGACGAAGACATCGGTCTTTCGTGTGTAAACTACATTGACGTCGGGGCAGTATTTTTCTACGTATCTGCCGAAGGCCAAAGCCACGTTGAGGTTGATGGTCTTCTCTTTCGACCATGCGCCCAATGCGCCTGCATCATGTCCACCGTGTCCTGCATCAATGACGAGCGTAAATCCTTGTTTCATAGCTCCGAAGGCCAGTGTTGCCCATATTAGGAAAGCAACGGCAAAGACTATCTTTTTGCTCATATTCATTATTTTAGAGTGCAAATATAGTAATTATTGTTCTTAAAACTTTATTTTATACAATAGTTTTATCATTATTTAAGGAAGTCCAGTGCATTTCAACCCCGGCCCCGTCACATTCGGCTCCCATAGGTGGATTCAGTTTTGTTAGCGTCAGGTCGATGGAATCCACGTCGGGGAAGTGGCTTCTTATGCTCTCAACCATTCGCCATGCAACGTGTTCGAGGAGCTTCGACGATATAGCTATCTCGCTTCGCAGTAGTTCGTAGATGTCGGCATAGGACACCGTGTCTTCCACGTTGTCGCTTTCGGCAGCTTTGGTGAAATTGTAGCCTATTCGCACGGAAACAGTAAAATCCGCCCCCACGATATTCTCTTGAGGCATTACCCCATGATAGGCGTGGAAGCGGATATTGTTTATGAAGATTGACGTTTTCAATCCGATAGTTTTTTCATGTTGAACTTATTGTCTATCCACAACGGCTTGCGCCGCAATTCTTGCAGATGAGGCAGCCTTCCTGATATACGAGCGTCTCTTGTCCGCACTGTGGACACGTCTGACCTTTTGCTTCGGTGCCATCGGTGATGTACTTTTTCAGTGCGCGTTCCACACCATTCTTCCAGGTGTTGATGCTCTCGCTCTTAAGCTGAAGCGACGATACGAGCTTGATAACGTGGTCGATAGGCATTCGGTAGCGGAGCACTCCACTGATTAACTTGGCATAGTTCCAATACTCAGGGTTGAACTTCTCCGACAGTCCTTCCACAGTGGTCTTGTAGCCGCGCTTGTTCTCAAACTGGAAATCGTAGCGGCGTTTGCCCGTTTCGTCGGTCTGCTTAATTATCTTGCCCTTCGTCACCGTCTTTGGAAGTACAATGCCTTCCTCGTCGTCTTGAAGACCGGTGAAGATTTCATAAGGATAGCCGTTGAGCAGGCCTACGAAAGCCACCCATTTCTCTTTGTTGTTCTGGAAGCGAACTACGTCACAGTCGAGAACCTGCGGGCGAACCTCAGTCACTTCTGGTTGCTTGCAGGGTGCTGGCTCCGGCTTCGTCTCCTCAGCCTTCTTGTCTTTCTTCGATACGGCAATCATCACTCCCGAACGGCTTCCGTCGCGATAGATGGTGCATCCCTTGCAACCTGAGCGCCAAGCCTCCACATAGAGACGATTGACGAGAGCCTCGTCCACGTCGTTAGGAAGGTTTACAGTCACACTGATGGAATGGTCAACCCATTTCTGTATTGCTCCCTGCATCTTCACCTTCATGAGCCAATCCACGTCGTTGGCTGTTGCCTTGTAATAAGGCGAACGTTCCACTAAGTGGTCAATCTCTTCCTGCGAATAGCGTTTTGTGCTGTCTATGCCGTTCACCTCCATCCATTTCAGGAACTTGCTGTGATAAACGATGTATTCCTCGAATGAGTCTCCAACCTCATCCACATAGTCCACGTGTACAGCCTCGTCGTTGGGGTTCACCTTGCGGCGGCGCTTGTAAACGGGCATGAACACAGGCTCAATACCACTTGTGGTTTGGGTCATGAGCGATGTCGTTCCCGTAGGTGCTATTGTGAGGCACGCGATGTTGCGTCGTCCATACTTCACCATGTCCTCATATAGTTCTGGGTCGGCATCTTTTATGCGATTTATGAAAGGATTGGCTTCTTCACGCTTTGCGTCGTAAATTTCAAAGGAGCCACGCTCACGGGCCATGTTCACAGATGAACGGTAGGCTGTCAGTGCCAGTGTCTTATGGACCTCTACCGAGAAGTCGGAGGCTTCTTGCGTTCCGTAGCGCAGTCCCATGGCTGCCAGCATGTCGCCCTCGGCTGTTATGCCTACTCCAGTGCGTCGTCCCATACCGCTCTTGCGCTTTATCTTTTCCCAAAGGTGCATTTCGGCTCCCTTCACTTCAGCTGTCTGAGGGTCAGTGCCAATCTTCTCCATAATAAGGTCTATCTTCTCTAACTCCAGGTCAACGATGTCGTCCATCAATCGCTGTGCTGCTGCCACATGCTTGCGGAACAGGTCGTAGTCGAAATAAGCCTCCTTGGAGAAAGGATTCACTACATAAGAATAGAGATTTATCGAAAGCAGTCGGCATGAGTCGTATGGGCAGAGTGGAATCTCGCCGCAGGGATTCGTTGACACTGTACGGAAACCGAGGTCGGCATAGCAGTCGGGTATGCTTTCGCGTAGAATGGTGTCCCAAAATAATACACCTGGCTCGGCACTTTTCCATGCGTTGTGGACTATTTTCTCCCATAGCTTCTTTGCTGAAATCTCCTTGTCCCATTCCGGGTTGGAACTGTTTATTGGGAAGGTCTGGTGGTAGGGACGATTCTCTACAGCTGCATTCATGAACTCGTCGTCAATCTTCACCGAAACGTTGGCGCCAGTAACCTTGCCTTCGGTCATTTTCGCATCAATGAATGCCTCTGAGTCAGGATGTTTGATGCTTACTGAGAGCATCAGCGCACCGCGTCGTCCGTCCTGTGCCACCTCGCGAGTGGAGTTGCTGTATCGCTCCATGAAGGGCACCAAACCGGTAGAGGTCAATGCTGAATTGTTCACGGGAGAGCCTTTTGGCCTAATGTGTGAAAGGTCGTGACCTACGCCACCGCGACGTTTCATCAGCTGCACCTGCTCCTCGTCGATGCGCATGATGGCACCATAAGAATCGGCATCGCCGTCAAGTCCAATTACGAAGCAGTTGCTCAGCGAGGCAATTTGGTGATTGTTTCCAATGCCGGTCATTGGGCTTCCGGCAGGAATTATGTACTTGAAGTGGTCAAGTAGTTCAAAAATCTGCTCGGCAGACATAGGGTTGGCATATTTCTTTTCAATGCGGGCAATTTCATTCGCTATGCGCCAGTGCATGTCTTCGGGCGATTTCTCGAAAATGTTTCCGAAGCTGTCTTTCATCGCATATTTGTTTACCCAAACTCTTGCTGCCAATTCGTCTCCCTTGAAATAGTCTAAAGAAGCTTTTATGGCTTCTTCATGGCTGAAGGTTTTTGTAGTTTCCATTTCTATGTTATTGATTTTGTCGGCAAAGGTATATATAATTTTTGAAATAGAGAAATATTTTTTTGGAAAACTTTTATTTAATTTTCCTCCCAAAAGTTTCCCAAAATAGATAACCTCATGACTTACAAAACATTTCCCTCTATTACATAAAAATAAAGTTCATCTATCGGCATTATTTATTATTGCAGCCGTCATACCTCTGTTATCTCTCCGTACCAAACTCGGTGTGGAAAAGTCTTATTTGAAGCAAAATAGCGGAGTTACACCGACTTTGGTACGGTGGTATAACCGGAGGCAGAACGGAGTTCCTACGGTGTCATGGCGCTGTTTTGTTTATTGTTTGCTTATACGTAACTTGAATTTTCCTTCGTAAACCACTTGCATTAATCCTTGTACGTCTTCGTCGTTGGGTGTGAAGCGCAGGGCAAGATGTCCCATCGTTCTTCTTAAGTTGATTTCAACGCATGGGTGAAGAAGGAAACCGTTGCTGTCTTCGCGGCTTATCACCATCATGTCTATTCCGAAGGGACCCTCGTAGTTTGCAGTCAACGAGGCGAATTCTTTTGAACAAACTAACTCGTTCACCTTGTCAATCAGCAAGATGTCGATATGCCGGCTGATTATTTCGCGTTTCCATTCCTCTGTGGCGATGACGTTTCCCGTGTAGGCTCCGTTCACTGTTGAAAAGAGCGAAAGCCCAAGGTATTCGGCAGTTCCGTTGCCAAGGCTGTTGTATTCCATACCAAAGTCAGCCATTCGTCTGTATAGTGGTTCCACCATAACCGCCTTCTGTTTCGCCAACGTGTTGTTGACCCATTTCTCTGTCGATGTGTCTATTCGTCCGTTCACAAACCTCACTCCTCTTCCACTGCAGCTCCAAGGTGCTTTGATAACGACATTGTAGTTGTAGTTGGCAATTTGTTCCAGAACTTCTGCAAAGTTGCTACATTCAGTAGCCTCGCCGATAGTTCCGGGGAGTGTTCGCAGGATGGGTAGCAGTTTTGCTGCAGTTCTGCGGTGTGACAATTCCATAATCCTTTCTATATCGTCGAGTTGGGGCATCTCTGTTATATGGCAAGCACTATTCTTCATTTTTGAAAAAATGCTGTAATCCCATCCCCACGGGTCAATATTGTCGATGGTCAGGTCTTTCAGGTTGCCATACTCTGCAAAGAATACCTTGTTTGTCATAATGCCGAAATGCTTCGCAATCAAACGGCTTATACGCCTGTATGCTTTGTTTGCTTGTTCCGCATCTTCTACGAGCACTACATCGCCTTCGTTTGCCCAAAGGGCAGGAATGAAACCCAAATCGAACCTTAGTTGGCGAGCGGCGTGAGGTGGCGTTACTTGTCTCATGCCGTTGGCCAATGCAATGTCGTGTTCGGGATTGAAAATATGTAGTGTCATTCTGTCGTGGTGTTAAAAGTACAATTATGCTGCAAAACTACGACTAAAATTTGGATTATTATTCAAATTACAGCAAAATTAATACTTTTTTTCAAGATTTTGCCATACAGACTTTGCAAATTTCAAAGAAAGTATTACCTTTGCACCTAAGTTACATTAAAAGTAAGTATGGAAGAATTCTTCAGGACACATACATATCTCGTGGAGCATACCAATGCTGCGGTTCGTCGTACTCTAATGGATGAGATAGACTGGAACGAGCGCATGATAGGTATCAAAGGCACGCGAGGTGTCGGGAAGACGACATTTCTCCTTCAGTACGCCAAGGAGAATTTCTCTACCAACGACCGCCGTTGTCTGTATGTGAATATGAACAACTTCTATTTTCAGGGGCGTAGCATCGCCGACTTTGCGGGAGAATTCTATCACCGTGGAGGAAGGGTGTTGCTCGTCGATCAGGTGTTTAAATGCTCAGATTGGAGCAGTGAACTGCGCCGTTGCTATGACCTCTATCCAAATTTGAAGATTGTGTTCACTGGATCGAGTGTGATGAGGCTCAAGGAGGAGAACCCAGAGCTTAACGGAATCGTAAGGAGCTATAATCTCAGAGGTTTCTCGTTTCGTGAGTTCCTTAATCTACAGACGGGCCTGTCGCTGAGGTCGTACACGCTGGATGAGATTATCCGTAACCATGAGCACATCGCTAAGGATATTCTGCCGCAGGTGTCGCCCTTGAAATATTTTCAGGATTACCTCCATCATGGATTCTATCCTTTCTTTCAAGAGCACCGCAACTACTCGGAGAACTTGCTAAAGACGATGAACATGATGATAGAGGTGGATATACTGCTGATAAAACAAATCGAACTAAAGTATCTGACGAAGATAAAGAAGCTGTTTTACCAACTGGCCGTTGAAGAGTCGAAAGCTCCCAATGTCAGCACACTTGCGAGCGAGATAGAGACGAGCCGTGCCACGGTGATGAACTACATAAAGTATCTTGCCGATGCCAGACTGATAAACATGATTTACCCTGAGGAACAGGAGTTCCCCAAAAAGCCAACGAAGGTGATGCTTCACAACTCGAACCTGATGTATGCCATTTACCCCATACAGGTTGATGTGCAGGACGTGATGGAGACATTTTTCGTCAATTCGTTGTGGAAAGACCATTCCGTACATCAACATTCGAGAGAGTTGACTTACCTCGTTGACAGGAAGATGAGGTTTAAGGTGGTCAATGCTAATACGGAACGCAAGTCGCGATTGTCGCAAGACATACTTTATGCGAAATACAACTCCGAGTTGGGGCAGGACAACTGCATTCCACTATGGATGTTGGGATTCCTATACTGACAGTACACATTATTTATATATAAGAACGTAGTTTATTTTAATATTATCAAACAAAATGGCTAAAGAAAAAAAATTTATCACTTGTGATGGTAATGAGGCTGCCGCTCACGTGAGCTATATGTTCTCTGAGGTTGCTGCCATTTATCCTATCACACCGTCATCTCCAATGGCGGAGCATGTTGACGAGTGGGCTGCCCGCACACGTAAGAACTTGTGGGGACAGACAGTTAGCGTACAGGAAATGCAGTCGGAGGGTGGTGCTGCCGGTGCCGTTCACGGTTCGCTTCAGGCAGGTGCGCTGACAACAACCTTTACTGCGTCACAGGGATTGTTGCTGATGATTCCTAACATGTACAAGATTGCTGGTGAGTTGCTGCCATGCGTGTTCGACGTTTCGGCTCGTACATTGGCTTCTCACTCTCTCTGTATCTTTGGCGACCACATGGACGTTATGGCTTGTCGTCAGACGGGCTTCGCCATGTTCTGCTCTGGATCTGTCCAGGAGGTTATGGACCTTACTGCCGTTCCTCACCTCGCAACATTGAAGACTTGGGTTCCATTCGTTAACTTCTTCGACGGATTCCGTACATCTCACGAGTATCACAAGATTGAAGTTATGGACCAGGAGGATATCCGTCCTTTGGTTGATCCAGCTGACATCAAGGCTTTCCGCGACCGTGCACTCTCTCCAGAGCGTCCTGTTACACGCGGTACGGCTGAGAACCCTGAGACATTCTTCACACACCGTGAGGCTTGCAACCAGTACTACGACAAGGTGCCTGAAGTAGTAGAGTACTACCTCGGCAAGATTTCTGAAATCACCGGTCGTGAGTATCACCTCTTCAACTACTACGGAGCTGAGGACGCTGAGAACGTTATCATCCTTATGGGTTCTGCCACCGAGGCTGCCCGCGAGGCTATCGACCACCTGCTCAAAGAGGGCAAGAAGGTTGGTATGGTTAGCGTTCACCTCTATCGTCCATTCTCTGTAAAGCACCTCCTCGCTGCTGTGCCACAGAGCTGCAAGCGCATTGCCGTTCTCGACCGTACAAAGGAGCCAGGAGCAGAAGGCGAGCCTCTGTACCTCGACGTTAAGAGCGCATTCTACGACGTAGAGAACCGTCCTCTCATCGTTGGCGGTCGCTACGGTCTCGGTTCTTCCGACGTTACTCCTGCCAAGATTATCTCTGTATTCAACAACCTCGAGTTGCCTGAGCCAAAGAACCACTTCACTGTTGGTATCGTTGACGACGTTACCTTCACCTCTCTGCCTGAGGTTGAGGAGATGGCTCTCGGTGGACAGTCAATCCAGGAGTGCAAGTTCTTCGGTCTCGGTGCCGACGGTACTGTTGGTGCCAACAAGAACTCTGTCAAGATTATCGGTGAGAACACCGACAAGCACTGCCAGGCTTACTTCTCTTACGACTCAAAGAAGTCAGGTGGTTTCACCTGCTCACACCTCCGCTTCGGCGACGAGCCTATCCGCTCTACATACCAGATCACCACACCTAACTTCGTTGCATGCCACGTTCAGGCTTACCTGCACATGTATGACGTTACCCGTGGTATCCGCGAGAACGGTTCGTTCCTGCTGAACACCATCTTCGACGGCGAGGAGCTCATCAACTTCATTCCTAACAAGGTGAAGAGAGTATTCGCTCAGAAGAACATCAAGGTTTATTATATCAACGCCACCAAGATTGCACAGGAGATAGGTCTTGGCAACCGCACCAACACCATCCTCCAGTCGGCATTCTTCCGCATTTCTGAGGTTATCCCTGTTGACCTTGCCATCGAGCAGATGAAGAAGTTCATCGTTAAGTCTTACGGCAAGAAGGGTGAGGACGTTGTGAACATGAACTACGCTGCCGTTGACCGCGGTGGTGAGTACAAGGTTCTCGCTGTTGACCCAGAGTGGGCTAACCTCCCAGACGACGCTGCTAAGGAAGACGACGCTCCAGCATTCGTTAAGGAGCTTGTTCGTCCTATCAACGCTCAGGCAGGTGACCTTCTGAAGGTTTCTGACTTCGTTAAGCACGACACCGTTGACGGTACTTGGATGACAGGTACAGCACAGTACGAGAAGCGTGGTGTTGAGGCATTCGTTCCAGCTTGGAACCCAGCCAACTGTATCCAGTGTAACAAGTGTTCTTACGTTTGTCCTCACGCAGCTATCCGTCCGTTCGTTCTGACCGACGAGGAGCTTGCAGGTGGCTACCAGGGCGAGTCTCTCGAGATGAAGGCTCCTGCAGCCATGAAGGGCATGCACTTCGTTATCGAGCCATCTGTTCTCGACTGTCTCGGATGCGGCAACTGTGCTGACGTCTGCCCAGGCAATCCAAAGACTGGCAAGGCTCTCACAATGGTTCCATTCAACCCAGACAGCGCCGACATGCAGAAGGAAGCTGCCAACTGGACATACCTCACAAAGAAGGTTACCAGCAAGCAGGATCTCGTTGACATCAAGAGCAATGTTAAGAACTCTCAGTTCGCTCAGCCTCTGTTCGAGTTCTCCGGAGCTTGCTCTGGTTGCGGTGAGACTCCATACGTTAAGCTGATTTCACAGCTCTTCGGTGACCGTGAGATTATCGCCAACGCTACAGGTTGTTCTTCAATCTACTCTGCTTCTATTCCTTCTACTCCTTACACCACCAATGCCAAGGGTCAGGGTCCTGCATTCGACAACTCTCTGTTCGAGGACTTCTGCGAGTTCGGTCTCGGTATGGTGCTCGGTAACAAGAAAATGAAGGAGCGCGTTGAGAAGCTGCTCAACGAAATGCTTGAGAGCGACAAGATTTCTGAGGAATACAAGGCTGCTGCCCGTGAGTGGATTGCAGGCAAGGACGATGCAGACGCTTCAAAGGCTGCTGCCGCTAAGCTGAAGCCACTGATTGCAGAGAGCGCAGCAAAGGGATGCCCTGTATGCCAGGAACTCCAGACCCTCGACCATTATCTCGTAAAGCGCAGCCAGTGGATCATCGGTGGTGACGGTGCTTCTTACGACATCGGTTACGGCGGTCTCGACCACGTTATCGCAAGCGGTGAGGACGTAAACATCCTCGTTCTCGACACTGAGGTATATTCTAACACTGGTGGTCAGGCTTCTAAGGCTACACCTCTCGGTGCCATCGCTCAGTTCGCCGCTCAGGGTAAGCGCATCAAGAAGAAGGACATCGGTATGATTGCCACAACATACGGTTATGTATATGTTGCACAGATTGCAATGGGTGCCGACCAGGCTCAGTGCTTGAAGGCCATCCGTGAGGCTGAGGCATATCCAGGCCCATCACTCATCATCGCTTACGCTCCATGTATCAACCACGGCTTGAAGGCTAAGGGCGGCATGGGCAAGAGCCAGGCTGAGGAAGGTCGCGCCGTTGAGTGTGGTTACTGGCACCTGTGGCGTTATAACCCACAGCTCGCCGCTGAGGGCAAGAACCCATTCTCACTCGACTCTAAGGAGCCAGACTGGAGCAAGTTCCACGACTTCCTCATGGGTGAGGTTCGCTACCTGTCAGTGAAGAAGGCTTATCCTAACGAGGCTGAGGAGCTGTTCGCTGAGGCTCAGAAGATGGCACAGCAGCGCTACAAGACCTACGTTCGCCAGACCAAGATGGACTGGAGTGAAGAAGCATAATGAATCTTTATATATAGTTCATTATGGACTGTAGTCCTTAATCATTTATCAGGAGAGTCCCGTGGTGATCACGGGGCTCTTTTTTTTCAAGACACGAAAAAAGGCGCACCGAAAGATGCGCCCTTTTATCTCAATAATCCGTTAGTTGCTACTCTCTAAACTCCTTAGAATGGCAGTCCGTCTCCACTGTCAGAGTCGGCAGGCTCTTGTGCTGGAGGGAATGGAGCAGCGGCAGCTGTTGGTGCTGCAGGAGCACCCATTGGTGCACCAGTCATAGGAGCAGCGACAGGCATGCCTGGAGCGGGCTGGATATTGCGGTTTACCGCCCATGCGCGTACGTCGTTGAACCAGCGTCCCTGATATTCGTGGCAATCGATGTCGAATGATACGGTCATCTCCTCACCCATCTGGATATTGAACTGATTTATCTTGTCCTCACCAAAGACTCTGAAACAGCATTTCTTTGGATAGGTGTCATGTGTCTCGATGACATAGTCCTGCGATTTCCATGGGTTGCCAGTGCGTTGCGACACACCACCCTGAGCCGGTAGAACGGCAATGATTTTTCCTGTAATTTCCATAAATGATTTTATTTATTGTTGTTGTTTTGTCGATAACTCAACGCAAAATTACAAATTAGTTTTAATTTATGCAACTTTTTCGGCAATATTTTTGTCATAACACCTTTTTTTTGTATTTTTGTAGTCCATTTAGAGAATAACAAAAATATAAAACGAAAATAAATATGAGGTTTACACTATCAAGTACTGCATTGAGCAGCAAACTATTCGCCTTGGCAAAAGTCATCAACAGTAAGAATTCATTGCCTATCCTGGCTGATTTCATCTTCCGTACCGAGGGCAATACCCTTTATCTTACGGCATCTGACAGCGAGAACACCATGTCAACGAGTATAGAACTCAGCGAATGTGACGCAAGCGACTCTTTCGCCATAGAGAACCACAACGTGCTTGAAGCAGTTAAGGGATTTTCCGAGCAGCCTTTAACCTTTGAGGTTGACAAGGAAAACGGAACTGTCAAAATCATCTATCAAAATGGACAGTTCACACTGCCTATTGAGAGTGCCGATGAGTTCCCACAGGCACAAATGGTAAGCGACAATGCTGCCAGCATCGACGTCTCGTCAGCACTTCTTGCTGAGAACATCAACCGCTCCATTTTTGCTACGGCACAGGACGATCTTCGTCCGGTAATGAACGGTATCTATTTCGACATCAATCAGGATTGCCTTTCCATCGTTGCCACCGATGGTCACAAGCTGGTTAGAAACAAGTTGTACGACATAAAGCGTGACTCGGAGGCTTCGTTCATTCTTGCAAAGAAGCCTGCTACAATACTGAAGAACATGCTCGCCAAGGATGGAAGCATTGTGAACATCAAGTTCGACGACCGCAACGCAGAGATAACTTTCGGCGAAAACAAGCTTGTCTGCCGCTTGATAGAGGGCAAGTATCCAAACTATAACTCCGTAATACCACAGAGCAATCCCAACAGTCTTCAGATAGACCGCGAGACACTGTTAAGCGCATTGAAACGTGTGCAGCCTTTCGCCAGCGACTCAAGCAATCTCATACGTTTCCATATTGAAGGCCGTGTGTTGCAGCTCGACGCAGAGGACTTCGATTTCTCAAAGACCGCTACCGAGAAGATGCCTTGTGAATATGAGGGACAGTCAATGAGCATTGGCTTCAAAGGCAGTGCATTCATTGATATTCTAAACAACTTCGACAGTCAGGATGTAGTGATACGCCTGTCTGACCCAAGTCGTGCGGGCATTGTCGTACCTGGTCAGCAACCAGAGAATCAGGATGTACTGATGCTCATGATGCCAATGCTTATAAACGATTGAATTTTCGTACAAACCGAATGGAGAGCCGAACTTGTTCGAGCTCTCCTGAGGTGCAGCCGAAAATCGACGAAGTCAAAAATTAAAAGAAAAAAAACTGATGAAACTCAACATACAGAAGCCATTAGTCATTTTTGACCTTGAGACAACTGGACTTGACATGGTGAAAGACCGTGTCATTCAGTTGTCTTATATTAAGGTCATGCCTAATGGTGAGGAAAAGAGAGAGAACCTTACCATCAATCCCGAGATACCCATTCCACAGTTTGTCACCGAATTGACAGGCATCTCTAACGACGATGTTGCGGGCAAACCAACCTTCAAACAGTTGGCACAACACTTGTCAGAGGAGTTTAAGGGTTGCGACTTGGCTGGTTACAACTCAAACAATTTTGACATCCCAATGCTGTGCGAGGAGTTTTTGCGTGCTGGCATTGACTTTGATTTCAGCAAGTGCCGCATGATTGATGCTATGGCAATATTCCGTAAGCAGGAACGCCGAAACCTTGCTGCCGCCTATAAGTTCTATTGCGGCAGAAAGATGGAAGAAGACTTCGAGGCCCACCGTGCCGACCAAGACACGGAGGCAACCTATCGCGTCTTGATGGGCGAGCTTGACAGATACAGCGAGGAGAACGAACCAGAACCAGAGCGTCGCCTGAAGAACGACATGCAGTTCCTTGCCGATTTCTCAAAGCAGAACGACAATGTCGATTTTGCAGGACGCATAATCATGGCAGAAAAGAAAGACGCGAAGGGTGCTACGGTGCTCGATGCAAATGGCAATCCTGTAAAGGTAGAGGTGTTCAACTTCGGAAAGTACAAAGGGCAGGAAGTGGCAAGTGTGCTTCGTTACGATCCGGGTTATTTTAGTTGGATGCTTTCGAGTGATTTCACCAACAACACCAAGCAGGTGCTGATGCGCATTCGCTTGCGTGAGAGTAAAATGATGTAAACATGCTGAAAGGTAAAAAGATTGTTCTCGGCATTACAGGCTCAATAGCCGCATATAAGGCTTGTAATATCATACGCGAACTTGTGAAGAGAGGCGCAGAGGTGCAGGTAGTAATAACACCTGCGGGAAAGGAGTTCATAACGCCAATAACACTGTCGGCTCTCACTCAAAAGCCTGTCATCAGCGAGTTCTTCTCACAACGCGACGGCACATGGAATAGCCATGTGTCGCTCGGATTGTGGGCCGATGCCATGCTCATTGCCCCTTGCACGGCTGCAACGATAGGAAAGATGGCACATGGTGTGGCTGACAACATGCTCATAACGACCTATTTGTCGATGAAGGCACCAGTGTTTATTGCTCCAGCTATGGATCTCGATATGTATGCCCATCCTTCAACGCAGCAGAATCTTGACATTCTGCGTAGCTATGACAACCACATCATCGAGCCTGCCAGTGGATTCCTTGCCAGTGGACTTGAGGGTAAGGGACGTATGCAGGAACCGGAAATGATAGTTGACGTGCTCGACGAGTTCCTCAATGAAAAGCCGCAGGATTTGGAGTATGGTAGAATACTGATAACGGCAGGACCCACATACGAGAAGATTGACCCAGTGCGTTTCATTGGCAATTACTCAAGCGGCAAGATGGGATTTGCCTTGGCTGAAGAGTGTGCCCGAAGGGGAGCGAAGGTTGATCTCGTCACAGGTCCCGTAGCACTGAGCTGCAAGCATAGTAATATCAACCGCATCGACGTTGAGAGCTGTCAGGAGATGTACAACGTTTGTCGTGAACGTTTCCAGTTCGCCAATGCAGCCATCCTTTGTGCGGCAGTGGCTGATTTCCGTCCGATATGCGTTGCCGACAAGAAGATAAAGCGAGGAAAGGATGGCTTTGCCATTGAACTTACACCAAATCCAGACATTGCCGCCGAACTTGGGAAAAAGAAGAAAAGAGACCAGGTGATGGTAGGCTTTGCACTTGAGACAGACCATGAGGAACAACATGCAGCAGAGAAACTGAAGAAGAAAAACCTTGACTTCATTGTGCTCAACTCATTGCAGAACGAAGGCACATGTTTCAAGAGCGACGAGAATCAGATAAAAATACTTTCGGCTGATGGCATCACTGAATACGAACGCAAGCCGAAATCGGCAGTGGCAAGCGACATCATCGACCGTTTGGTTGAGGTGATGCCTACGTTGATGCCGTTCTAATAATAAAAATTAGGTAGAAAGACAATGAAGACAGTCCCCACCATATTAGCACTTTTATGTGCCTTGATTTTCTCTACGGAAGCCAAGGCACAGGAGTTGGCGGCTAAGATTGTCATCAACAGTCAAAAGGTGGGAACGACGGACAAGAGCGTTTTCGACAACTTGCAGCAGACCCTTGAGCAGTTCATCAACGACCGCCAATGGACAGAACTGCAGTTCCAGAAAAACGAGCGCATAGTGTGCAACTTCAACATTACCATCGACAAATACGACAAGACAACGGGAGCCTTCGAGTGTACAGCCTTGATACAAGCGAACCGTCCTGTCTATAACAGTCAATACACGACGACACTCTACAACAACAAGGACGCAAGTTTCAATTTTGAGTTTGCGGAGTTTGACCAGCTAAACTTCAATGACGAGACCGTAGATAATCAGTTGACGGCACTCATAGCCTATTATGCCTACCTCATCATAGGACTCAACCTTGACAGCTTTGCGCCTTTGGGCGGCACTGATGTCCTGCAGCTCTGCTACAATCTGGTGAACAATGCGCAGAGCTTAAACTTCTCGGGATGGAAGGCGTTTGATGACAGCCGCAACCGCTTTGCCATAATCAACGACTACATGGAAGAGCCGATGAAGCCATTCCGTCAGTTGCAGTACGACTACTATCGTCTTGGACTTGACGAGATGGCAAACAACGTGGAGCGAGGCAGAACCCAGATTACCGAGGCTTTAGTGAATGGGTTGAAGAAAGCTCACGAAAACCGTCCGCTCAGTCTGTTGCCGCAGATATGGACAGACTATAAGCGCGACGAACTGACAGGCATTTACAAGGGCAAGGGAACCCAAAAGGAGAAAGAACAAGTCTATGAATTGCTTATGGGCTTGAATGCCTCGCAAGGCGACAGTTGGGAGAAGATTAGGCAGTGAGATAATTAGGAGAGAGGAGTGTGTAGTTTTTTTATTTGAATTATGCTGAAACATTTATATATACGCAATTTCACGCTTATTGAGCGTCTTGACATGAAGTTCCACGAAGGCTTTTCCGTCATCACAGGTGAGACGGGAGCTGGAAAGAGTATCATTTTGGGAGCCATAGGGCTGCTGAAAGGTCAGCGTGCCGACTCTAAACTCATTAAGGGCGGAGCTGACAAGTGTGTCATAGAGGCGCATTTTGACCTTTCAAGATATGGAATGGAAAAGTTCTTTGACGACAATGATGTGGAATACGATGCCGACGACTGTATCATTCGACGTGAGATAACGGCGGCAGGAAAGAGCCGTGCCTTCGTGAACGATACTCCTGTTTCGCTCTCTGTGTTGAAGGAATTGGGTGAACAACTCATAGATGTCCACAGTCAGCACCAGAATCTGTTGCTCGGAAAACAAGACTTCCAGATGGAGGTTGTTGACATCATTGCCGATGACAAGAAAGAGTATGCCGACTATGCTGAAGCTTACACTGAATTTAAGGAGAAATGCTCACAACTGAGCGAACTGGAGAGCCGCATAGCGTCTGACAAGTCAAATGCCGATTTCCTAAAGTACCAATATGACGAACTCGACAAGGCAAACCTCATGGCTGACGAACAGGAGACTCTTGAGACGCAATCGACTCAGATGAGCCATTACGAAGACATAAAGACAGCTCTCTATCAGGCAGATAATGCCCTTTCGGGCGAAGGAAACGGAGTGACTGAGAGTCTGCGAACGGCAATCAATGCCCTACACTCCATAGAGGCTGTGATGCCAAAGGCAGGGGAACTGGCAAGCCGCATGGATGCCAACTATATTGACCTGAAGGACATTGCAGATGAAGTTGGTGTACAGTTGGATAAAGTGGATTTCGATCCTAAGGAACTTGACTGCATCAACGACCGACTTGACAAGATTTACAGTCTTGAAAAGAAATATCACTGTGAAACAGTAGGACAACTCATTGAGATACGCGACAATCTGAAGGCACAACTCGCTGGAATTGAGAATGGCGACGAGGACTTGAAGGAACTGAAGGCTGCTGTTGACAAGGCAAGGAAAAATACACTCGACAAGGCTGCCATATTGACGAAAGCTCGTCAGAAGGCGGCAAAGCGTGTGGAGACGGAGATCCGCGACCGCCTTGTATCACTCGGCATGCCAAACATTCAGTTTGTCATCAGCCTAACTCCAACAGAACCAGGTGCCAGTGGAGCAGACAAGGTGGCATATATGTTCAGTGCCAATAAGAATGTGCCTTTGCAGCCTGCTGCACAAGTGGCATCGGGAGGTGAAATCGCTCGTCTGATGCTTTCGCTGAAAGCAATGATTAGCGGTGCTGTAAAGTTGCCGACGATAATCTTTGACGAGATTGACACTGGCGTGAGCGGAAAGATTGCCGAGCGCATGGCGGAGATTATGTGTGAAATGGGACACAACGAGCGTCAAGTGATAAGCATCACCCACCTGCCGCAGATTGCCGCAATGGGTACAACTCACTATAAGGTGTATAAAGAGGATAAGGAAGATTCAACGGTTAGCACCATGACGATGCTCAGTGCAGACGACCGTGTACGTGAGATAGCACAGATGTTGAGCGGAAGCGATATCACGGAAGCGGCGGTCAACAACGCTTTGGCATTATTGAAATTAAAGAATTAAATAAACGAAGTTCGACGAAAGTCAATTATAGAAAAGATATATATACATTTTATGAAAAGAATTGTTGCAATATTATTGACTGCTTTTATATGCAGCATATCATCAGCTCAACCAGACAGTTGGGCAAAGAAAGCGGCAAAGTCGCTATTTACCATGAAGACATTTGATGACAAGGGCGGACTATTGGGAAGTGGTAACGGGTTTTTCGTTGGCGAGACAGGCGAGGCCGTAGGTGATTTTGCTCCATTCAATGGCGCTGCTCGTGCAATCATCATCGATGCTGCAGGAAAAGAGTACAACATCGACTATATTGTCGGTGCAAGCGAGGTTTACGATGTGGCGAAGTTCCATGTAAATATCAAACGCAGCCTTCCGCTGACAATTTCATCCACAGGTGCAACCAACGAGACGACGTTATGGTTACTTCCGTACGCGCAGAAGACCCCTAAGTGTGTAGAGGGAACGGTGGTTAAAGTTGAGACTGTTGATAATGGCTTCGACTACTATACCCTGACACTTACAGCTCCCGAAAACGTTGTGGGCTGTCCCGTGCTAAATGCCAATGGCGAAGTAGTAGGAATGATGCAGGGAGGAGGCTCGGCTGACAAACAGTATGCGGTAGGAGTGCGTATGGCTGTGGACATGAAGGCATCAGGACTGAGCTTCAACGATCCAACTCTGAGGCTAACCAAGATAAAGAAGTCCCTTCCCGACGTTGCTACGGACGCTCTCGTGGCACTATATGTAGGCGTATCAACGCTCGATTCCCTGTCGATGAATGAATTAGTCGATGATTTTATTACCAAGTTCCCGAAGTCAGTCGATGGTTATGTATATCGTGCTAACCGTGCCTTTCTTGCAAACGACTTCGCTTCTGCTGATAAGGACATGCAGACAGCAGTGCGTGAGGGTGACATAGTTGATGATGCCCATTTCAACTATGCGAAAATGATTCTCGACAAGAACATCCATTTTCCTGCCGTTCCTTTTGAGTCATGGACACTTGACAAGGCTCTTGCAGAGATTGATGCAGCTATAGAGATTTCGCATCAGAAACTCCATCGTCAGCTTAGAGCGCAAATACTTTTTGCACAGAAGAAATACGATGAGTCAGAAGCTGTTTACAAAGCCCTTGTCGGTGAGGGTGAGGTATCTGCAGAGAACTACTATGGCATTGCACGCTGTCGTGAAATGCAAAACGATACCACTGCTTGTATTGCTATGCTTGACAGTGCCGTAGCTACATTCAGCCGACCATATCTCAAGGAAGCCGCACCATATATCATGGCACGTGCGCAGATGCTTATTGAGGCAGGACAGTACCGCAAGGCGGTTAACGACCTCAACGATTATGAGCAACTGATGGTTGCATACGTCAACGACAACTTCTATTACATACGCTCTCAGGCAGAAGTAAACGGCAGACTTTATAAACAGGCTCTTGATGACCTTAAGAAGGCTGTTCAGATGAGTCCAGGGAACACGTTCTATTTGGCAGAGAAGGCATCGCTCGAACTTCGTGTTGGTCTTAATGACGATGCCATTGCAACGGCCAAGGAATGTATTTCTGTTGATTCAAAACTCAGCGACGGTTACTTATTCCTCGGTGTGGCACAATGTGCGAAGGGAGAGAAGGCTGAAGGACTGAAGAATCTTGCAAAAGCAAAGGAACTTGGCGACACACAAGCCCAAACGTTCATTGATAAGTATTCTAAGTAACTGAACTTTCCCACCCTTTAATGTTGTTGAATATCTTACTTTGGTTTTCTTGGCTCGTCTGTCTGTGGAGAATAGGCGAAGGATGTCGCTGCAACTCTACACTCTACATCATTTTACCATTATTCTCTGATAATCAGTAAGCTGTAGAATGTAGAGTGCCCCGCGACTCTACATTCACTCTACATTTGCTCTACATTGGTTACACAACAAGGCAAATCTTGAGACCATTAGAACTCACTATCCGAGCCAGCAGATGTCAAACAGCACGAATATAAAAATCGGACAGACGCGGAAGTGTATGGGCTGCACGGCAAAAGCGATTCACCCAAGGGCAGAAATACCATCTCGTGCCGATAAAGACTGCATGATGGTAAGCGTCTCCACGAAGACGTATTGCGTATATCAAAAAAACCGCTAAGAGG
>JBJEKR010000120.1:0-2827 GCA_051878735.1 Prevotella sp.
CAACTCCTTCATTCTACTCTGATACCCAATCAGATATAAGTTTTTTGATTATCCGGGGCAAAGATACAACAATTATGTTATACAGCAAAATGATTGATGCGATATTTTTTCATGTGCATTGAATTTGTAGCCCACACCCACAGTGACATTCCCAGTGACATTCCCAGTGGTTGCTGTGGTGAGATTTCTATAAATATAAGTAGAAAAATTTGGTGGGAAGGGGGATTTGTTGTATCTTTGCAGCCTAAAGGAATTATATTTCACGGCGTGAAACGTATGTTGCACGGCGTGAAACGTACATTTCACGCCGTGAAATATACTTCAAATAGGCAGTCGTGGACTTTTACATAGGCTATTGGAAGTGATTTATAACCGTATTCATGAACTAATAATAGAAGGGGAACTACTACATGACACAATTTGTGCTTAAAGAGATGAACGACCTCGACGGAAAGGGCAAGGGAAGAGTTTATCCGCAGGTGGTGATTAACAGGTTGATGACCACCGAAGACCTTGTGAAACGAATACAGGACAACACGCGCTTGGGTTCAGCGGCGATACATGCTACGCTTCTCTCGCTGGGCGAGAACATTGCGTCGTTGCTCGATATGGGCTTCTCAGTGAAGATAGACAATCTTGGCACTTTCTCGCTCTCGCTCGGATTTGCCGACAAGAAGGGCAACAAACTGGAGGACGAGGACGACAAGATGAACTACAGGAGGGTGATGGTGAAGAACGTCACGTTCAAGCCGGAGAGTGACTTGATATTCAATATAAACAAGAACATCTCACTTGAGAGGCATGTGCCTGGAGTGGTGAAGTCGGAGAGCGACCGCTTCACTCCGGATGAACGACGTCTGCGTGCCATTGACTTCATAGGACGGCATGGGCAAATCACGCTGCAGGAATATGCCAACCTGAACAATGTCAGCCGCTCCAAGGCTTCGCGCGAGCTGAACAAATGGGAGAAGGCTGAGGGCAGCGGCATCAGAGGCTACGGCAATGCTCCGCACAAGGTTTGGAAGAAGAAATAGCGATTACCTGCGCATTTCATACAATTCAGCATCAGTCAAACCTGCGCATTATTGACATTTTTAACAAAAATATACTTGCGCATTACTCACAGATGCTTGTAGCAAATGGACATCGACTGTTTTTCTACACAAAATTTTTCATTCCTGCATACATGACATTCTGTATTTAACAATAATGATTATGACTAAAAGAGACATTCCACAAGTTATGATAGCCGCTCCGACATCGGGAGCGGGGAAGACTACGGTTGCCATAGGACTGATGGCACTGCTGACGAGGAAAGGATATAGGGTGCAACCGTTCAAGTGCGGACCCGACTATATCGACACGAAGTTCCACGAGGCGGTGTGCCATAGGCCATCGGTAAACCTTGACCTTTTCATGGCTTCACGCGAGCATGTCTGCGAGATTTACAGACGTTATGCCGCAGATGCCGATGCGTGCGTTGTGGAGGGAATGATGGGACTTTACGATGGTTATAGGCAGAGCGAGGGGAGTCCTGCTGATATTGCACATACCTTGGGCGTGCCGGTGGTGTTGGTTGTCGATGGCAATCACACGGGCTTTTCCATTGCTCCACTGCTCTACGGCTTCAAGAATTTCAGCGACAAAATCAGCATCGTGGGAGTTATATATAATAAGGTGGCGTCGGAACGGCACGCAACGATGTTGCGCGAGGCAGCAAAAGAGGTCGGCTTGGAGTGTCTCGGATGCTTGCCAAGGCAAAAGGATGTGGCAAACGGAGAGCGTTATCTCGGACTCGACTTCAGCAGAAAGATTGATGCGGAGCGCGTGGCGGATATTATTGAGGAGAATGTGGAGTGGCGACTGCTGTTGGAAAACACTGGGGGTGTGGGCGTCCCGCCCGCACCTTACCTCAAAGCATATATTTTTGATGAGAAAGTTATATTACCTTATACGCAAGGTGCGGGCGAGACGCCCACACCCCCAGAACGGAGCGGACTTAACACCCCCTACCGAGGGACTGGGGAGCCTGTAATTATGGTAGCCCGAAATTCCGAGTCGTTCTCCTTCCTTTACCAAGAACATATAGACATACTGAAATCGCAGGGCAAGGTGGAGTTTTTCAATCCCGAAGATGACGTGGAGCTGCCGGCAGACACCACCCTGCTCTACTTGCCTGGCGGCTATCCCGAAAAACATCTTGCGGCACTGCAAAAGGCCGAGCGTTGCCGACGGTCGATAAGGGAGTATGCCGAACGTGACGGCAGGATAATTGCCGAATGCGGCGGCATGATGTACCTATGCCGCAGCATCATCGACGACGATGGAGAGGCAGAGATGTGCGGCGTGCTGCCCTACTCCATCACGGCACGAAAGGCCGACCGCAAGCTGTCGTTGGGTTATCGGCGAGCGGTTATTGACGGAAAGGAATATCGCGGTCATGAGTTCCACTATACTCAGTTCCTGTCACCACTGCCTCCCTCAGCAGCAACGGTTTACGATGCAAGGGACAACGAAGTCGCCTCGCCAATAATCCGTCAAGGCAACGTCCTTGCCAGCTATACACATCTTTATTGGGGATAACGCTGGGGGTGTGGGCGTCCCGCCCGCACCTGTCCGCATGGCATATTCTCGTAGGCGGTTTTTATTTTACCTTGTAGTCAAGGTGCGGGCGAGACGCCCACACCCCCAGCACCCCACACCCCAACAACTTTTACCTTATCAACACTTTATTTGTCCTATTAAAAAATTCACATAAAAAAATATATTAGATTTTTTTTGGCGGTTTGCAAAGAAAGCCGTAACTTTGCAGCCGAAAATGAAGGCA
>JBJEKR010000121.1:0-2818 GCA_051878735.1 Prevotella sp.
CGACTAAAATAAGGGCGGTTTATAAAGAAAGGGAATTTCATCGAACTCACGTTAAGGTTAAGGTCAACGTCAAGGTTAATAATCTGTCAAGGTTAATCTCAAGGTCAATTAATCCGCACATTTTTCCCTTTATCCTTGCAAATTCCAGAATAAATGTGTATCTTTGCCGCGAAATTCTGTAAGAAGGTCATAAATAAGACTATGACTTCTTATATAGGCAATTTGCCATAACATTTTTGGAATACTATGCTAAAAGAGTTGATAATAAAGGATTTCTTCTCCTTTAAGGGAGAGAATCATATAACATTGAATCCTGGCATCAATATGCTGTTAGGAATAAACGGCAGCGGGAAGACCTCGTTTCTGAATGCAATCCGCTTGATGTATGAAGGTGTGTGCGGAGGCGGATTCGAAAACCTGTTCCAGTTGGAATGGGGTGGGTTCAATGATGTCGTAAATGCAAATGGAGCAGAAATACCGAAGACTATCGAACTGACATACATCTTTGATGCAAATGCATTAAGGAAAGCTGTCGCAAGGTCTGATTTCAAATCTGACGTATACTACAAGATAATTATTCGCCCACTCGGAGCTACGGGCTATACTATTGAGGAGAAACTTTTTGCTTCCGACATGAAATCGGAGAACGGCAGATTTGTTTATCTTGACTTTAAGGGCGGAAAGGGTTTCCTTAGCGTATATCATAAGGATGGCGTAAAAACTGAGAACTTCAGGGGTATGACTTCTGAACAGGAATTGGTGCTGAGGCAAATCAGTGACCCGAGCCGTTACAAGCCGATGCATATCATCAGGACTGCGGTTTCAGAAATGTCGCTTTTCGAGACTTTTGACACCCGAGAGGACAGTTCAATACGCAAACCAGCAAAGTCAAGCAGTGAAATGCGACTTAATTCTGACGGAGGAAATGTGGTATCGGTGTTGAACAACTTGAATACAGACGACACCATGACGTTTAATGAAATAGAGGACAAATTAAGGGTGATAAATCCGAATTTCCAGAAATTTAACTTCAAGACTTTCGGGTCGCGCCTATATATGTTACTTGGAGAGCGCAACATGCGCAATTCCATTGGCATCAAGTTCATTTCGGACGGAACGTTGAGATACATACTGATGATGTGCATACTGATGAACCCTCACAGTGGAAAGCTGATAGGAATGGACGAGCCTGAAGGCAGACTGCACCCGGACATGATAAACTCACTGGCGGAAATGCTGAAAGCCGCAGGCATGAGGTCGCAAGTAATTGTCGCTACTCATTCCCCCCTGTTGCTTAATCTTTTTGACATCGAGGACGTATTGGTGTTCGAAAAGAATGAGCACAACTGTTCGGTAGTAAAACGGTATTATGAAGACGACTTCCCTGAATGGGAAGGCGAATATCTGCCAGGGCAGATGTGGCTTCATGGTGTCTTAGGAGATTACCACATTGCGGGTAAGGATATTGAGCAAATCAGCAAGCCAAGTGAGATGCTGAAGGACATTCTGAAGCATACGTTCCAAAGTGACAAGCTGCGCAAAAACGGGAAAGCCAAAGGTGTGGAATACGGAAAACTCAAAACGGCTCCCAGTATGCTGAGGTATATAGATGTCCCCCATCTTGTTTCATGTGATACTGAATTATCCCGATTCAGAAGACAAATAATAGGGTCGTAATCTAAGGTCCAATAATAAAATGAGAAAACTACTCGATACAAAAGCCGGCGCCACATTCTTCGAAGAAATGCCGAACCTCACGCTCTGCACCCGCAAGGACAGCATAGAATTCATTTTCAAGCTGAAGCCCGGGGTATATGTCATTATCAACATGACAAGAGGTACAGGAGGTAAGATTATGCTCTATGCCAATTGGGACAAATACTTCATGCGTATGCAGAATCCCGATGCCCAAATCCCAAGGATAAAGAAGACCTGCCCCACACTCTTTGCCGTTCTTACCGGCGAAGACAAGGATGCCGTCAGCCTGTTAAGTCATAGAAACGCTCCATCCCATGAAAGAGGATTTGGCATCTTTTGCGATGGTGACTCCAGCGCCCCTCTCATTACCCAGATAGACAACAAGCTTTTGGACAATGTGGTGATGCTTGTCAACAAAAATGTTGAAATCTACAATGAACTCAACACCACTCCCCCTTTCCCCGCATGGAAAGACGGGCTGAGGGACTTGTGGAATTAACGCTATCTATTGTGAACCTGATGACTTTTAAAAGTCCGAATTGCAGGAGAATGTGGATGGAGCGGTTGTTCCTTTCACAGAATTATGTGGAGACATGTAAGCTGATATGGGGGTCTGGTGCATGGCCATAGGGATTGGATGCTTACTCATAATCGCTTACCCGCATCGAAACGAAATAACGATACAGTCCCACCTTGCCGCACGGTTCGATAATTACTCCGCACACATATATAAAAAAGTGCGATGAGGTTGGGACATTTCAAAATGAAATTGATGGAAATTATAAAGACTTCAATCGACGGCGTGCTCATCATTGAGCCACGCGTCTTCAAGGACGAGAGTGGCTATTTCTTCGAGAGTTTCTCCCAGAGAGAATTTGACGAGAACCGACGAACGAGTGAGCGGAGAGTGGAGCTTGCTACAGCTATCCCGAGCAAGGATGAGGAAGACCGAAGGTCAGAGGCAACGCCCATCCTTGGGTAAATGTAAACTTTGTACTGAACAATGAATCAATGTCCCATCGTCCAAAGGGCGACAAGCGGCACTTTCCGCTGTAGTGAAACGGTAAGTCACTGGAAATGGGGTATGTATGCCCTGATAACCTTTCTGTTGACTACAAAA
>JBJEKR010000122.1:0-2816 GCA_051878735.1 Prevotella sp.
GCCATTGAGAATGGCACCGTCATCGACCACATACCAACAGAGAAGACCTACGAGGTGGCAAGCCTGCTTCACCTTGAACAGCTAACCACGCCAGTGACCATTGGCTGCAACTACCGTTCGAAGAAGATAGGACGAAAGGGCATCATCAAGGTTGCCGACAAGTTCTTCACCGACGAGGAAATATCACGTCTGTCGGTACTCGCTCCTAATGTAGTGTTGAACATCATTAAAGGCTACGAGGTGGTGGAGAAGAAAACCGTAATCACTCCCGACGAGCTGCGCGGCATAGTGAAGTGCAACAATCCGAAGTGCATCACCAACAACGAGCCGATGGCGACACTATTCCACGTCGTTGACAAGGAACACGGCACGCTGAAATGCCACTACTGCGAGAAAGAACAGGACATCACGAAAGTAACACTCATTTAAACCTTATAAGAAATGAAAAGAGATCAACAGATTTTTGACCTTATCGAGCGCGAACACCAGCGCCAGCTGAAAGGCATCGAGCTTATCGCATCAGAAAACTTCGTCAGCGACCAGGTAATGGAGGCCATGGGCTCTTACCTTACCAACAAGTATGCTGAAGGCTATCCAGGCAAACGCTACTATGGAGGCTGCCAAGTGGTGGACGAAGTGGAGCAGCTTGCCATCGACCGTGTTAAGGAGCTTTTCGGTGCCGAGTATGCCAACGTTCAGCCACACTCAGGCGCACAGGCTAATGCCGCTGTGCTGCTCACCGTGCTCAAACCAGGAGACACATTCATGGGACTCAATCTTGCCCACGGCGGTCACCTCTCTCACGGTTCTGCCGTAAACACTTCGGGCATTCTCTACAATCCCATAGGCTACGACCTCGACAAGGAGACCGGTCGTGTGGATTACGACGAGATGGAGCGTCTCGCCATTGAGAACAAGCCAAAGCTCATTATCGGTGGTGGCTCTGCCTACAGCCGCGAGTGGGATTACAAGCGTATGCGCGAGATTGCCGACAAGGTGGGCGCTCTGCTCATGATCGACATGGCTCACCCAGCCGGCCTCATTGCAGCAGGACTGCTTGACAATCCTGTAAAGTATGCACATATCGTTACATCAACTACCCACAAGACACTGCGCGGACCTCGTGGCGGTATCATCTTGATGGGCAAGGACTTCGAGAATCCTTGGGGCTTGAAGACTCCAAAGGGTGCTGTGAAGATGATGAGCCAGCTGCTCAACTCTGCCGTTTTCCCTGGTCAGCAGGGCGGACCGCTCGAACACGTCATAGCTGCCAAGGCTGTTGCCTTCGGCGAGGCTCTTCAGCCAGAGTTCAAGGAGTGGGCTTTGCAGGTGAAGAAGAACGCTGCCGTACTTGCCGAGGAACTTGTCAAGCGTGGATTTACCATCGTCAGCGGTGGTACCGACAACCACTCGATGCTTGTTGACCTACGCTCTAAATATCCCGATCTGACAGGAAAGGTTGCCGAGAACGCACTTGTTGCTGCCGACATTACGGTGAACAAGAACATGGTGCCGTTCGACACTCGCAGCGCATTCCAGACAAGTGGCATTCGCCTCGGAACTCCAGCAATCACCACTCGTGGCGCTAAGGAAGACCTTATGGTGCTCATTGCAGAACTCATTGAGGAAGTGCTCAACGACCCAGAGAACGAAGAGGTAATAGCAAGCGTTCGCACTCGCGTAAACGAGACAATGAAGAACTATCCTCTCTTTGCATATTGATAACTGAAGTCTTGTTCGACTTCTTGGAGTTAAAGGAGTTCAGAATCCCCTTCCGGACATGTCATGTCAGAAGGGGATTCTTTATTCTTTCCTTTACTTCGGCTGAATACTGTTTCGACACAAGGACGGTGCCGGCATCATGCTGCATGACAAGTGTAATGCCGCTGTTGCGGCTCTCGACCTTTGCCACATGACGAAGGTTGACGACAAAGGCACGATGGCATTGCATTATGTATGACTGGCGGCAGAGCAGGTCGGAAACGTTCTTCATGCTTGTGCGTATCAACATGTTCAGCACATTGCCTTCCTTAAGATAATACACACTGACGTAGTTGCCCTCGGATGTGGCATAGACAACTTGCGACGGACGCACGTCGAGCGATTCCTTGGTGGTTCCGCTGATGGAGATGACATCGTCGTTGTCGGTAATGCCTTCGAGCTGTGTCGCCGCTGTCTGTCGTGTTTCCTTGCGCTGTCTTTCCTGCAACATGCCGTTGAGCAGTTGTGCCTCTTCGAGCTGTCTAATGAGGTAGCGCTTCTTATATACGCTGCGCCAATAGGTATGAATGACTATCGTGGTGAAACAGTTGATTACAACTACTGAGCCAAGCGTTTGCCAACTGAAATGGTTGTCGATGACAGCGTCGTTGGCAAAGGCATCGAGAAAGATGCACATCAACGGAACGCTGAGCAATGTGTTGAGTGTCTCAAAGTAGATGTTGCGCTTAATGATGTACTTGCTGCCCAATGAAACGTCGTTTGGCATACGCAGCAGTTTTTCTACTGTCAGCTCGCTGATGAGTACGCACGAGGCTATGACAATGCCTAAACCGCCAATCAACGCCCACCTCATCCATCCGAAATGACTGAGACCGAAGGGCAGGAACACGGATATAAAGAGAGTGGCAATGAGCGCACTCTGGAGTCTTTCTTTGATAATGGTTGTTTTCATACAGGCGGCAAAGGTACTGTTTTTTTATGACAACACGCTTCTCAGTTAGTCTTTTTTAGCCAAAATATCGTACCTTTCGCCACATTTCCAGTCTTTTCGTCCCATTTCATGGCTTATTGCAGCTAAAAAAGTTCGACAAAGT
>JBJEKR010000123.1:0-47643 GCA_051878735.1 Prevotella sp.
ATTATGGCAAAGTGTTACTTTGTTACTCGTTTTTTTGCATCAAAAACAAGATATGTGAACGTTACTTCTATATGTCTATATATTAACATTTGATGTCAGGTGAGATTTTCATTTCGTATTAGAGGAATTAAAGAAGGTGCAGAACCCTTTGTAGGAGTCTGCACCTTTTATTTATTTGGAAATATTCCTTTAATTAATTTTCTGGATAAAATTCATCGTATCCGTAGCCCATGTTTCCCGCTGTTACATAATACTGAACCCATGCGTAGAAATAGTTGTCGCTATAGAGTGCGCAATCAAGGTAGTTGTCATCGTTCTGCCATGTGGCAACATCACGAATGCCAACCTCGCCATAATTTCCGAAAACCAATGGAGTTGATTGTGCAGGAACGCGACATACGGTTCCCCCGTCTTTATATTGGCTTGAAGTCTTGACAAACTTCAAATGGCTGTTCTTTCCAAACAAATCTTTGAATCTATATGCTGTTGGATCAGAATCGCAAACCTGAAGAGTCGTTTCTTGACTTTCCGCATATATTTTTACTATGTTTGCTACTGAGAAATAATAGGTGCCTTTTGCTACATCGCTCCAAGTAATGCCTGTAAACGAAGTTTGCGCAGCCTTCCTGTTTCCGTTACCAACAGCTACCACGGTAATGATACATTCACCGTTAAGCCCCGTGAATACTTTATCTTGAACGGATGCTCCATTGATTCCTGTAAGCTTTTCGCCATTCTGAATAACGTAGTCTGCATATCCTTCTTCGCCGACAGATGCCACTTTCTGTTCCTTAGTTTCTTTTTTCTCTACCATTGCATAAGCCTCTGTAGTTGCACTATTAGCTGCAATTCGTATGGCGACGTCACAGTCTCCATCGTATTCGTTTCCAGCCGCATATTGATAGAGAGTTACAGTAGCCTGCGAGTCGTTGCCCGGCTCGGTTCCCATCTCTTCCTCACAAGCTGTAAGGAAAGCCATTGTCGTTACAGCGATGATGAGTCCATAAATATGTTTTTTCATATCTTTCACGTTTTATGTATTTAACTATTGATTATTACCAAGCGTACTCTGCAGAATCCTCGGTTGGAGCAATCGGAGTAGGATTGTTCTCGAGGTCGTAGTTGTAGTCTGCCTCGGTGCCGACGATGCAAAGTGTCATCCATTGCGGAGTGCTTGTGGTGTTCCAGCGATAGCCCTCAAAGTGGTTCGTGTTGGCATAGCTGCGAATGATGCCCTTGTTCAGACGCTTGATGTCGAATGTTGCGAATCCTTCACCCCACAACTCAACGCGACGCTGCCACCAAACCTCGTTCTGGAAGGCTGAGGTTGAGGTGTTGCCGTAAGCCTCGTTATGCTTGCCATATTCATATTGAGGGTCACGAGTTTTGGCGAAAGCCTCAAGAAGCTGCTTGCCGCGAGCCTCGTCCTGCATGCCGGCAGCCTCAATCTCAATGAGTTTCATCTCCTCTACACGCATAAGAGGTACCGAGACGGCACCAGCCTGTGCCAATGGCACGCTGCCATCACCGTCAACAGGGCGGAACTTAACTTCCAGTCCACCTACCTTGCCGTATGTTGAAGCATTTTTGTAACCGCAGGTGTAAATCCAGTCAGGATGATCGGAATATGCAGCAAGAGCTTCAAGTTTCTCGTCAGTTGTTGGCAGATTGTCGATAGCGAAGTCAACGAACACCTTCTTGCGGAAGTCTGTTGCAGGAATAGTCTCATAAAGATGGCGGTCAACGAGTAGTGGATAGCCGTAGTTGGCGGCATAACCGCAACCGTTTGTCTCAGGACTCATCTCGATGATCATCTGCGAAGCCCATGACGAGTCGCCGTCGTTGTCGCGTAGGTTAGGGTCGTCGGCATTGAACTTGTAGCCGAACATCCATGCGCCGTTAGGCGAGTTGAAGCCATTGGTGCGGCTTGTCCATGCTGCCTCGTCGAGCATTGTATATCCCTGCTGGGCCATCTTCGCATATTTCTCGGCGTTTGCCCAGTCCTCCATTGTCAGATAGGCGCGTGCCTTCAAGCCATAGACTACCGAGAGGTCGGGGGTATAGATATTCTCGCGCTTGTAGTTGGCAATGTATTTTTCTGCCAAGTCCAGGTCGCTCAGAATGAACTCGAATGCCTTCTCGTTTGTCATGCGGGCATTGTGAGCCGGATCAATGTCGGGATTGGTTGAAACCTCCGGCACGGTAGGAGCCTGCTTGTTCTTGCCGTAGGTCTCAGGGGCGAACATTCGCACAATGTCGAGATAGAACATGGCTCGCATTGCGTAAGCCTGTCCCACACCTGCATATTTGTCCTCCGTAGGCTCTTCCCCTGCCATCTGCAATACGGTGTTGCAGTTCTTTATCCAACCATAATAGTAGGTCCAAGGCACTTGACAATCTCTGTAATCAGGTCCAAGGCCGCGAGAGCAAGTGTACCATGAATAATACCAACTACCGTCATTGGCAAGCGCGATGTCCTGTCCCATAACGTCACGCTGGAGATAGAATGACGTATATCCGAAATCCCAGGGATACTGATTGCTGGGGCTATATGTGAATTGTCCACCGAGCGAGGAAGTAAGAGTGTTGACGAAATTGTCAAAAGCACCAGGGGCGTTGGCTGCCTGGTCGATGGTCACAGTTGACGACTGTGGCTCGTACTCCTCAATACATCCCGTCAGTGCAGGAGCGGTGAGTATGGCAATCGCCATTGATAATATTTTCTTTTTCATAATTCTTTCTCTTCTTTTGTCATTATTAGAATGTTACCTGTATTCCACCTGATATGTTACGCGTTGGTGAATATGTTCCTGTATAGCCATTGCCGTCGTATGAGTAACGCGGGTCAAGTCCCTTGCGTGCAGACCAGAAGCAGAGGTTTTCGCCAACACAGTAGAAGCGAACGCTTGAAACCAATGGAACAAGTCCCTTTGGCAGAGTGTAGCCAACCATAAATGACTGGAAGTTAAGATACTTCGCACTTGTCAAGAAACGGTTAGACTTCGCTGTGGTATATTTGTCGCCAAACTGCCAGCGTGGAATGTCGGTTGACGTGTTGTTTGGAGTCCAAGACTTGAACACGTCCACGTGGATGGCATTACCGGCACCATTTGAGCTTTCACATGGTGACATCAGTACTGCATACATCTGGTCATACACCTTGCCGCCAAGCTGATAGTCAAATGTAGCGGAGACGTCAAAACCTTTGTAGCGGAAGCTGGTAGAGAAGCCGCCGAATACCTTTGGCAGCAAAGAACCCTGCTCATAGTAAGAAGCCTCGCCGATGTTTGTCGTTGTGTAGTCGTGCTTTGTCGCAGGACGAACTCCTGGAGTGGTTGTGTTGCCATCTACTTCTTCGTCAACCCAATAGAGTGCTTCACCCTTTTCGTTCAGTCCGGCAAACTCTGGAAGCAAGGCATTGTAGAGTGGTCCTCCTTCACGATACCAATACTGGAAGTTCTTGGCGGAATTGCTTTCCTTGAAGCCGCCATACTGCTGTATCTTCTGCTCAGGCAGCTTCAGTACCTTGGTAGAGTTGTGTGAAAGGTTTGCGGTCACGATCCAGTCGATGTCGCGTGTACGGATGATTGCTCCTGTCACCGACAGCTCTATACCTGAGTTGCGAATGTCTCCAATGTTGCCATAGTAGCCACGTGTTCCCTGCGACTCGGGAAGCGACAGCCAGAAAAGCAGGTCGGTAGTCTTCTTCGAGTAGAAGTCAAGGCTACCCATCAAACGTCCCTTGAACAGACTGAACTCGACACCGATGTTGAGGTTAGTTGTCGTCTCCCATGTGATGTCCTTGTTTCCCTTACGTGAGAATGTCGGTGACATTTGTGTGTTTGAAGCCTTTGAAAGCGAGTAGAGATCGATGTATGCGTAACTGCCGATGTTGTCGTTACCCTGCTGACCTATCGAAGCCTTCAACTTAAGCTCGTCAACCCAATCTACATTGAAGAACGACTCCTTGTTGATAAGCCAAGCTGCACCTATTGACCAGAAGTTACCCCAACGGTTCTCCTTCGCGAAGCGTGAGGAAGCGTCGCGACGATAAGAGCCGGAGAAGAAATACTTGTCGTCGTAGTTGTATTGGGCACGTCCGAACCAACCTTCTACGTTATAGTATGTTGTATAGGAAGAGCCGTCCTTCTTATATGCGAAGGCATCAATCTCCTCAATAGCAGGCGAGAAGCCGCCTTCTGCAACGGATTCGAGAAAGCCTCCCTTGCTCTTGTAGTACTCATGACCAAGCATTGCATCGACATTGTGCTTGCCGAAAGCCTTGTTGAACATGAGGGTCTGAACGTTGTTGGTGCGTGTAGAGGATGTGTTGTTGCGGGTCAGCTCGCCGTTTACACCAACCTTTGGACCTTCAAAGCAGTTCTCATAGTCGGTGAAGTCACTGATGCCGTAAATTACGGTGCTCGTAGCGTTGAACTTCAACCAGTCGGTGAAGATTACATCGGCAAAGACAGAAGCGTTAATCTGATTGAAACCTGTCTTTACATCGTTGTAGCGGTTGTTGCCGAGAGGGTTACCCGTAGAAAGGAACGGACGAGTTACGCCATAGCCCGAAGGCAGACCGTAGTCGTATGCCTCATGTCCATACTGGTCCTTCTTGATGTACACGTTGCCGTTTTCATCAACCTGACGGATGTAGATGGGATAGATTGGGGCAATGGAAGAAGTGAAGTACATCAGGTTGGTCGAGTTTGTTCCAGTGCTAAGGTTCGGGTTTGACTTTGTCATGGAGTTGACATACTGCGCATTGACACCCAGCTTCAGCCAACTCTTTGCCTGATAGTCGGCCTTGATACGACCCGAGATACGCTCATAGCTGCTTCGGTCGATAACACCCTCTTCGTTAAGATAACCAAGGCTTACATAGAACGACGAGCGGTCGGTCATACCTTTTGCGCTGACGTTATATTCCTGGCGCAAGCCTGTCTTGTAGGCGGCGTCGTTCCAGTCGTCGGCTGTCATGTAATACTTCTGACCGTCCATTTCGTATGTGCGGCCAAGGGTAGCGTTTGGATTCAGCTTGCCGTCAGTGCCAATGAGCTGCTGTCCTTCAGGAACGGTGAAGCAGTTGTAAGCCAACTGGCTGAGCATAGCTGAATTAGCCTTAAGGTTAGCATCGGCAGCCGACATTCCTTCGCCGTAATAATATTTATTGTAAAGCTGGCCATAGTAAGCCTCATAGTACTGACCCGGATCCTTGATGACATCGTATTCCTGTATAGCACGTGAGTTGGCGCCCCACTTCATGTCAACAGTAATCTCCGCTTCGCGAGTCTTACCCTTCTTGGTGGTGATGATAATAACGCCAGCTGCACCACGGGCACCATAAAGAGCGGCTGAAGCAGCATCCTTCAAAACTGACACCGACTCAATGTCATCGGCAGGAATAGAAGACAAGTTGCCAGGGTATGGTGCTCCATCGACAATTACCAACGGGTCGGTGCTGGCATACATAGAAGCTATACCACGAATGTTGATGCCAGAGTTTGATGAACCAGGCTGACCAGATTGTCCACGAAGCTGAAGACCAGGTACTGATCCCACGAGAGCGTCGGTAACGTTCGTTGCAATCTTTTTGCTTAGTTCCTTTGAGTCAACAACGGCGGCAGAACCCGTAAATGCCGACTTCTTTGCCGTACCATAGGCAACGACTATGATCTCGTCGAGTGCTTTCTGGTCACTCTTCAAGATAATGCGCATATTGTTACGTGCGCTAACCTCAATTGCTTCCATTCCTACATAGCTGATGCTAAGTGTTGATTTCCCTTTTGGGCAAGTAATTGAGAACTTACCATCACTGTCAGTAATAACTCCAACGTTAGTACCGACTACTTTCACAGTCGCACCGATTATTGGCTGACCATCCTCATCGGACACGACAGTACCCTTAACCTGCGTCTGTGCCACTGCCATTCCCACACATAGGAATAGAGCGGCAAAAAGCATTTTGATTCTTTTTTCCATAAAATCTCTCTCTTTTAAAACTTAAAATACAAAATCCGCTGCAAATTTATACTAATTAATTTTGCACTGCTTTATGTATAATGAGCCAATGAACGCTGGAGAATTATGAAGGGTTATTGACAATATTCTTTCGCATAAGCAATCTTTGTTGCATCTCGACCGTGTATGTAGCTATGCGTTTTCGTCTGAATCCTTCGGACGAACAGCAGAAGTCTTCTGACAAAGATTGCAAAGGTAACTTCCGAAAGCTTAGTAATCTATTTATGGCTCATCCAACATCACCCCAAATGTCGGATGAACCAAAAATTATTCACAGAATCGCTTATCGTTCTGAACGATTTTTACCCAAAATCGCTTATCGCGCTGACCGATTTTTGACTAAAATCGCTTATCGCGATAACCTTTTTTATTGAATATTTGGATAAATGGAAAAAATATTGTACTTTTGCAGTTGTATTATTAAAACATGGGACGATATGGAAACTTTGTTCAGAAAACATGCGATGTACATTTCCCAAGTCAAAATGGATATTGTTAGGGAGATGATTAACGACATCAATTGGTCGAGCCAGCTTGTGGCAATAAAAGGCTCACGAGGCGTTGGCAAGACAACAATGATGCGGCAATTCATTCGTAGGACATACGGTATTGCTGCCGGAAAGGCATTGTATTGTGTGGTTGACAGCATTTATTTCACCACCCACAGCCTTCTTGAACTTGCTGAGCGTTTTTTTCAAATGGGGGGCGAACATCTGTTTCTTGACGAAGTGCACAAATATCCTCATTGGAGCAAGGAACTGAAGGAAATCTATGACCTTTATCCAACTCTGAAGGTGACATTCACGGGTTCCTCGCTCATTCAAATACTTAATGCTGACGCCGACTTGTCGCGTCGTGTCCTGTCCTATACAATGGAAGGGCTCTCGTTTCGCGAGTTTCTTCATTTCTATCATGGAATCACTCTTCCCATATCCACACTTGAGGATATTCTTCATAATGCTGATGTCATCTGCGCAAAAGTCAACTCTGTATGTCGTCCCTTGAAAATGTTTGAGGAATATCTGCGCGTTGGTTACTATCCTTTCTATGATGGAGAGGAAACTGAATATTACAGTCGCCTGGAGAATGTTGTCAATTTTGTGATAGAGCAGGAGATTACCACGTTCTGCAATGTTGACCAGGCTTTTACGCGCAAGCTGAAGGCGATGTTATTGTTCCTTGCTGACAATCTGCCCTATGAGGTGAACATCGCAAAACTTGCCTCTTATCTCGAACTTAGCAAAAACACAGTACTGAATTATCTAAATGCACTGAGACGTGCGGAACTGCTCCAACTTATTTATAGCGACAACAAGTCGGTGACAAGGATGCAGAAGCCAGACAAAATATTCATTCACAACACCAATATGCTTCATGCCCTGTCGAGCAACTGCATTGTTGGCACGGTGAGGGAATGTTTCGTAGTAAATCAACTAAGCGTTTGTCACACAGTGGAATACGGCAAGACACAAGGAGACTTTAAGGTCGATGGAAAAATCACTCTTGAGGTGGGAGGAAGCAGGAAGACCTTTGACCAAATAGCAGACATGCCAAATTCGTATGTCCTTGCTGATGGCATAGAGTATCCTGTAGGCAAAAAACTTCCTATATGGATTGTCGGAATGATATACTGACCCCTTGGCTTATCTCCTGCCAATCTTATTTTCCAGCCTTTCGAGAATCAGCTTCTGCATGTCCATAATCCTCTTTTGATTGCTGAGGATTATGGCACGGTCGAATTCTTCTTGTGATTTTGCTTTTGCTCCATACACTTTGTCGGTAGCAATAGACAATACCTTTTCTGACTCTATTTCCCTCACATAGGTGTCTATGTACTCGGTGTTTCGTCCCATCAGCGCAGCCAGTTCCGAAAGGTTTGCGTTTGGGTTTTGAAGATAGAGAGTCGCAAAGGTATGGCGACAAGAATAGTAGCTTGTTGACATTAGGTCGATTGGATTATCGTTCAGTACTGTATAGTTTAGTTGCCGCCACCATTGTTTCAGTTTGCGACTTAAGCTGCAACTGATGCCATTCACCTTATTATATAATGTCTGCTCATCAACGATATATTCGTCCATAAATCCAAAAAGATGTATTTTATTGTTTTCTAATGCAGTGTCGTAGAGCATAGAAAATAGTCTATAGCGACGGTTATGGTCGCTGGGAATCACGATTTTGAGTCCCTTACCAGTCTTTCGTCTATTTGTCTCAATTATGAAGGTCAGTCGTCCTGCCAGTTGCCTTTGTCTTATCTGCTCGATTTTCAGCAATAGCAAATCAACAAGTGCAAGACCTTGAAGATAATATCCCATAATGAAGCAGAGATGATAGAACCTTGATCCTCGTGCCTCCATTAGAATCTGCCTCACTCGCTCTGGACGCTCAGTTTCCATCCATCGCCAGAAGTCATCCTCACACGCTACCATCTGCCTCTCGTTGAGAGCCTGATGGTGGTGGCAACGCAGAAGCTTATACCTCGAATCGACAAAGTTGCAAGGATTGGTGTCAATATAATAATGTCGCTCGGCAAAATTGAACATCGACTTTATTATCCTATAGATTATGTAGGCACTATTGCCAGAGTACCTTGCCGACAGGAACTCGATGAAATCTGCCAAATCCTTCTCTACCAACGCTGATAGTTGCAAATCCTCGTTCCCCACCGACTCTACGAAGAGCCTGTAGGCATATTTGTAGAGTTTTGTGGTGCTTATTCGGCGAGTGCGATAGTCCATATACTCGTCGAACACATCTCTTATTGTAATTTCCCTCTTGTCTCTTGAATTGTCCGTCCTAATTCTCATTGTGTTACGGTAAAGGTCTCAGACTTTGCAAAAACACTCATTTTTGTCATAGTCATCAAAAAATGACAGTTTGCTGACATGTTCTCTGAATTGTTCCTTAAACTCGTTTCCATATTTTCTACGATTCTTCTAATTCTGTTTAGTTCATAATCCGCAAAGCCGTTGTTTTCAGCTATTTCAATAGCGGGTTACAACCAGAGCTTCGCATCCTTGCCAGCTTTGAGAACATGAATGTACATTCAGTCCTCCTCGTTGGAATAGATTTAAAAATGTAACCGTTTTCTCGCCTAAAGACAGGACTCATATTCTCAATTATGTCGCAAAAGTAATCACTTTTATTGTAATAATCAACAAACGACAATCAAAAAATAAATGTCGCGACATCAATTTCACCTTTTTTATGAATTTCTATGCATTTATTATATCCATACCGTGACATCGCTTTTCCTTCGCTCTACCACTGCCGCGCCTCCAGCGTGCCTCTACTGTAAGTCTATACCAAACTCGGTGAGCCTCTACACCAAAGTCGCTGTGACCCTACCGAAATGCCGATAATAAGGAGCAGCCCACCGAATTTGGTATAGAGGGAAGGCAAAGGCAGAGGCTTGCCAAAATGATTTTGAGGCTTACATTTTCGTATAAATATACAGTTTAGGATAAAGAGTGTATCTTTGAAAACAAAAAGCGTTAAAATGTAGGAAAAGGGGTAATTTTATATAAGGAATGAATGAAAAAAGATAATTTTATGCACAAAAAGTAAATTTTATTGTTAATTTTCTTTGTGATTAAATTTAATTAGTATAAATTTGCAGCGGATTTTGTATTTTAAGTTTTAAAAGAGAGAGATTTTATGGAAAAAAGAATCAAAATGCTTTTTGCCGCTCTATTCCTATGTGTGGGAATGGCAGTGGCACAGACAAAAGTCTCTGGTACTGTTGTTTCTCAGGAAAGCGGTGAGCCAATAATTGGCGCCACCGTAAAGATTGTGGGAACCAATCAGGGAGCAGTGACGGACGTGAACGGCAAGTTCACTATCGACGTTCCGGCAGGAAAGAAACTCAGAGTTTCCTATGTCGGATTTGAAACATCTGATGTTTCTGCCAAAAATGGCATGAAAATTGTTTTGAAGCAGGATGCGCAAACACTTAATGAGGTGGTTGTTACTGCTATGGGCATCAAGCGCTCTGCTAAGGCACTCGGTTACTCAGCTACGGCTGTCAACGGCGACCAGATTGCAGCTGCCCGAACCAATGACGTGATGTCGAGCTTGGCAGGTAAGGTTGCAGGTGTATCCATATCAAGTACATCGAGCGACCCAGGAGCTTCGAACGGTGTAATCATCCGTGGTATTAGCTCGCTGTCAGGAAACAACCAACCACTATACGTCATCGACGGTGTCCCATTGACCAACTCGTCGCTTTCTTCAGGCAATCCGCTGAACAACGGTTACGATTTCGGTAACGGTGCCAATGCCGTCAACCCCGATGACGTTGAGAGCATGACAATTCTGAAGGGTGCCGCAGCTACTGCCCTTTACGGTTCGCGTGCCGCCAGTGGCGTAATCCTTATCACTACAAAGTCTGGTAAGAAGCAGAAGAAGGGTATCGGCATCGAGTATAACGGTGGTCTTCAGCTTGAGAGCGTCCTCCGCCTGCCACAGATGCAGAACGAGTTCGGTATGGGTTGGTATGGCGAGAAGACCGACAACGAAAACGGTTCTTGGGGACCTGCTTTCGACGGCTCAACTCTTAAATATGGTAATGTATATGAAAACTCGCAGAACCTAAAGTCGTACCTTCCGGTGGAAAACAACGTGAAGGATTTCTTCGACACTGGTTTGCGCTACAACAACAGCGTGTCGTTCAATGGTGCTACCGATCAGAGCAACTTCTTCGTAAGCCTCTCGCAGACTCACGACGACGGTATCATCCCTACAGATGCCGACAGCTACACCAAATATACATTCTCTGCACGCGCATCGCACAAGATCAAGAACGTGACGCTGAGTGCATCGATGAACTATGCTTACCAGAAGAACAGCTTCGTTTCCACTGGTCAGAAGGCTGGTTCGATGTACAACTGTATCATGCAGACTCCTCGCGACATCAGCATCGCCGAGATGAAGGACTTGAACAACCCATTCAACAATCCTGGCTACTACTACACTCCTTACGGTGTGACCAACCCTTACTACATTCTTGAAAACTACCAGAACGAGTATGAGCAGGAGCGATTCTACGGCAAGTTCCAATTGGATTGGGACATTACGAACGACTTGAAATTTACCTATCGTTTCGGTCTTGACACTACCACAGGCCACCACGACAACGGCGAGCCAAACCTCTCGTCACTCTACGAAGGCACACCAAACTGGGAGGACGCATTGAAGTCGCTCACGGGTGAGGTATATCAGCGCACTGATCGCCGTCGCGAGATTGACCAGAACCTCATGCTTAACTACAGCCACAAGTTCTTCAACCAGCTCGACGTGAACGCCACCCTCGGTTTCAACGGCAACGAGCGCCGCTACAAGTATTTCTCGGCTGACGTTACGAACCTCACCATTCCTACCTATTTCAACCTCACCAACTCTTCAGAGAAGCCCACCGTATATCAGTATGAGCAGCTTCGCCGTCTGATGGGTGTCTATGGACAGGTTGAACTTGGCTACGACGATTGGGCTTACATCACACTGACGGCCCGCAACGACTGGTCTTCTACACTGCCAAAGGGTAACCGCTCGTTCTTCTATCCAGGCGTAACTGGTAGTTTCATCTTCACCAAGTTCCTGAGCCAGGACTTGAAGAAGTACATCACCTTCGGTAAAGCTCGCATAGCTTGGGGTAAGACAGGTAACGATGCCGCCCCATACATGACCAATTCAGTATTTGCACAGGCTGGTGCCTCTACAAGTGGATGGGGCGAAAGCTCGTTCCCATTCTCAAAGGGCAACTACAACGCCTACTCCGTAGGCAACACACTGGGTAGCAACAATCTTAGCCCCGAGATGACTACCGAGATTGAGTTTGGTTTGAACATGGCATTCTTCCAGAACCGCTTCTCGTTCGACGTCTCTTACTACAACCGCAACACCGACAAGCAGATCTTCTCACTTGAGATGGACCCCGCTTCAGGTTACACGGCACAGAACATGAACCTCGGTAAGATTCGCAACCGTGGTATTGAGGCAATGGTATCAGTAACTCCTGTTCGCACACGCGACTTCGAATGGACACTGACATGGAACTACACACGCAACCGCAGCAAAGTTATCTCATTGCCTGAAGAACTTGGCGGCGAGTCGCTCATTTGGGGTCTCTCGGGTGGCACCGGTCTCTATGCCATCGTAGGCGAGGAGCTTGGTGTATTCAAGGCTTACACTGCACAGCGTGACCCAGAGGGTCACATCATAGTCGAGGCAAGTGGCCTGCCAAAGAAATCTACAGAGCAGACAATCGTAGGCTCAATGAACAGCAAGTATCAGATGGGCATCGGCAACACACTTTCATACAAGGGTGTCAGCCTCTCGTTCGACTTCGATATCCGTCATGGTGGCGTAATGTACTCTCGTACAAAGGACATCAACTACTTCGTGGGTAATGCCATTCAGACAACCTACAACGACCGCAACCCTTGGATTATCCCAGGCTCTGTATTTGATAACGGCGACGGCACATATTCAGAGAACACTGTCGCTCTGACTCCTACAAACATCTATAACTACTGGAACAACGGTGACATCAACTACGATGCCTCGTTCCTCGTTGACAAGAGCTACGTGAAGCTCCGTCAGGTAGTCCTCGCTTGGGATTTACCTAAGGCATGGCTTGCAAAGACATTCCTTACAGGCGTGAAAGTGTCACTCTACGGCAACAACCTCCTGATGTGGACACCTTCTGAAAACACCTTCATGGATCCTGAGTCATCATCGTTCGGTAACGACCTCGAAGGAAACTTTGGTGAGTGGTCAACCAACCCAAGCTCAAGGAAATACGGTTTCAACGTTTCACTCAAATTCTAATTTGACAATACAATATGAAAAAGACATTATTATATAGTGCAGCTTGCATGCTTGCCTTGTCAAGCTGTGACATGGACATCAATGAAAATCCGAACTACCCATCTGCTGGCGACATCACGCCAACACTGGAGTTCCCTGCTGTTGTGAACAGCGTCGTCGATGTTCCTGGCGAACAGATGTTCATCCTCGGAGGCTTTTTCGTTCAGTATTTCGAGCAGCGTCCCGAGCAGAACCAGTACAACACCATCGCCGAACTACACTTTGACGAGTCTTCCGACCTCTTCAATCAATGCTACCGCACCATCTATGCCGGTGCACTCATGGACATCAAGGACATTGAGGGCAAGACGACAAACACCGCCAACCTCTTCGCCTGCAAGGTGATGAAGGCTCTGGCACTACAGTATATGGTTGACGCATGCAGCGACGCTCCTTATTCGGAAGCTTGCATGGGTAACGAGAACCCTAACCCGAAATGGGAAGACGGCGAAACAATATATAAAGGTGTTCTCGCTGAAATGGATGAGGCTGAAGCCGCACTCACAGGCGAGTCAATGGACATGACCGACCCTCTGCTTGGCGGCGACATTGCCAAGTGGAAGCAGTTTGCCAACGCTGTGCGTCTCCGCATGTATCTTCGCTTGATTGACGGTGGCATCGATGCCTCTAACTACACATCAAAGGTGAAGACTATCGTTGCAGGTGGCGTTCTTCCTGCAAGCGATGTTACCTACGACGTATATAGTGATGCCGAGGGACAGTACAACCCATGGTATGCCAGCGTATTCTCGCTCGGTACAAACAACTACTGTGCTGCTCACCCACTTGTTGCCTATTATCAGGCTACCAACGATCCACGCATTGGCTATGCCATACTGCCAGCCACTGCCACAAGCAAGTATGTTGGTTTGATGCCAGGTTCACGCACACTGTATCAGGACTGGGACGGCTCGAAGATATTGAACAAGGACGTGAGCACAATCAACACCGACGTGGCACGAGCAATGCCAGTGTATGTGTTCACCGAGAGCGAGATAGACTTCCTCAAGGCCGAGGTAGAGCTTCGCTTCAACAACAACAAGACAGCAGCAAAAGCTGCTTATGAGGCTGGCGTGAAGGCTGACTTTGCCTCAAGAGGCGTTGACGGCGCAAGCGACTTCCTTGCCGGCGCAAAGGTGAACTTCGATGCACAGGCAACGGACAACGACAAGCTGAAACTCATCTACATGCAGAAGTGGGCAGCTTATTTCTACCGCAACCACATGGAGGCATGGTCGGAGATGCGCCGCACAGATGTTCCCGTGCAGACATCACTGACAACAGAGGAGGCATACAAGGACCCAACGAAATACAATGCAGGCGACGTCTTCTCGCCAGGACTCAACTACTACGGCAACGGCAAGACCTGCAAGCGCATGCCTTACCCATCGTTAGCTCGCAAGCTGAACAAGAACACGCCTGCCGTTAAGACACTGGCAGACCCTGTATTCTGGGACGTGAAATAATAAACATCAATTAATTAAGAAAGCTATCAGATATGAAAAAGATATTTTTATATTGCTTGATGCTCTGCCTCTCGATGGCTGCGCTCACGTCGTGCAACGACGACAACGACCAACTGACAGACAGCAGACTTACCTACTATCCAGTTCTGGAGATACAGGGCGACGAGTTCGTGCAGGTGCCTATCGGTACTACATACACAGAGCAGGGCTGCAAGGCTACACTCAACAACGAGGACTTCACCTCGAACGTAAAAACTTCAGGTTCGGTTGACAGCAACCAGCCAGGCCTTTACTACATCACCTACTCTGCAACCAACTCCGACGGATTCACCGTTACGGCAACACGCACCGTGGCAGTTTGCGACCCGACAATCACGACGGACATCTCCGGCACATACACCACACAGGATGGTTCTTACCGCAACTACAACGGCGTCATCACCAACTTCTCCGGTTACACCGTAAGAATAAGCAAGGCTGCACCTGGCATCTTCTACATCAGCGACTTCCTCGGCGGTTGGTACGAACAGCGTGCGGGCTACGGAAGTGCATACGCCATGACTGGATACTTCCAGCTCTTGGCAGACAACAGCCTCGTACAGCTCTCAAGCTATGTTGCTGGATGGGGCGACTCTGCCGACTACTGCGAGGATGCCACCTACGACCCAGCAACAGGCACTATAAGCTATGTGATTGGCTATGCAGGCCTCATGGAGTTCAATGTCATTTTTAAGTAAAACTCAAATAAAAGAAAGACGATTATGAAGAAATATATTTCAATGTTCATGTTCGCCATGCTCGCTTGCTTCGGTTTCAGCTCCTGCGACCCTGAGACTGACGAAGAGCCAGGCGGAACAAACGTGGAGAAGATGGCTGGTATGTGGGACGTACAGGTACATGCCATCAATGACGATGGCTCTATTCTCTATGAAGACCCATACGGATTAGGCACCATCACCATCAACACCTACAACACAGCAGCCAATACCGCTACAGAAATGTGGCTTGACGACAGCAAGAACTTCTGGGCTGTGAAGATGAAGGTTGATGTTGACTATGCTAATGCCACTTTCTCTGCCGCCGACGGCACACCTTATTGCAATACCGAACCTGATGGCGGCAAGGTCATGGGCTTGAAGGGTAAGATTCTCTACGGACAGGGCAAGAACATTCATGGAATGCCTTGCGACAGCATCTGTATAGAGGTTGCCTTCGACGATGACAAATATGGCTTCACCTATCGCTATACAGGTGTTCGCCACAGCGGATTCTATGAGTAAATAAAAGTTTCGCATGTCGCCGACATGCTGTCAGTAACAAGTTGACGAGTTGATGGTTTTATTGCAAACAAGCAGAATTCCATTAATTTGTCAACTTGTTTGCTTGTCAACTCGTAAACTATTTGCAAGTTCTTAACTTGCGAAAATCGAGTCGTATTTAACGTGAGTTCGATGAATTTCCCTTTATAATGCGCCAATGACTGGGAGTGTGGGCGTCCCGCCCGCACTCCCAGTGTAAGCCCCCTCCATCTCCCCCAAGGGGGAGAGCAACGTTAGCACTTCCACTGTGCGCAGCCATCACTCCCCTCGGGGGAGATGGAGGGCCTTTAATTGACTTCGTCGAACTCACGTTAAAATACTTGGCGGCAACACAAAAGCATCAACCAGTTGTCGCGTCCCGACAAGATATACATCAACAATCCGACTTTGATGTATGCTCTTTATTCACGTGCTGACATCGGAAGTGTGAGGGAAACTTTCTTCATGAACCAATTGTCGCAGTCTTATGAGCTGAGCTATCCCAAAGCAGGTGACTTTCTTGTCGGCAGCATTGCTCGGATTCAGTGCCTGCTCTGAAGACACAATGGACAACATAAACAAGGATAATGCGCATCCCTCACCAGAGATTGTGAGCGCAAAGTTTCAGTTGACCGACGCTATAATGAGCACAGGCTTCACCACTGTTTCGGGAGCCTATGCATGGTATGTATCTTCGCTCACCGAACAGGAGTTTGGTACAGGTAACAACCAGCTGATGAAGGCTGAGTTGCGCAACTCTCAGGAGTGGGCTGCATCCACCACATTTAATAATGAGTGGAATGGTACTTATGGTAATCTTATGAACATCCGTCAGATAATCTCAAAGACTATTGACGGTGTGTCAAAGGGCGAGAAGGACATTCAGGGTATTGCCCAGGTGCTTGAGGTAATCAACTTCGGTATCCTCACCGATATGCATGGTGATATCCCTTATAGTGAGGCAGTTAAGGGTCAGGAAGTCCTCCAACCTAAAATTGACTCTCAGAAGGATGTATATGCTGGATTGATGGCAACTATCGACGATGCTATCGCCAACCTTACAGAGGCTGCTGCTTCTAAGATGAACAATGCAGGAGAGCAAGATATTGTATTTAAGGGTGACCCTTCTGCATGGCTTGCCACAGCCTATGCTGTCAAGGCACGCTATCTTCTTCACCAGTCAGCAGTTGATGCCACAGCTGTGGCAAAGGCAAAGGAAGCTGCTGAGAAAGCTGTGGAATTGGGATTCGCCGGATGCGAAATCACTGAGTTCAACGGTGTTACTTGCGATAATCCATGGAGCGCATACGTGTGGAGCAGATTTTATACAGGTTGCTCTGCCACTGTGACAAATCTGATGGAGCCTACTGGCGACCCGCGCCTATTCCTTTATACTTATTATGGTGATGCCGCAGTGTTTGAGCCAGGTGATGCTGAGGGTGCAAAGATATCTGCTTGCTACGATTGTCCTGCTTGGTATATGGATCTTGGATCGCAGCCTATTCATCTCTTTAGTACATCTGAACTCTATTTCATTTTGGCCGAGTGTCAGCTTCGTATGGGTGAGGATGCTACCGTTGCATTCCAGACTGCCGTTGCAGAATCTGTTGACGAGATTTACTCTTGGTTTGGCGAGGATGGCGGTGGTGATGCTTTTGCCGAGTCACTTGGCACTCCCGACCTTAAGGCTGTATTCGAGCAGAAATATCTTGCCCAGTGTGTTGACGAGCAGATAGAGACATATAATGATATCCGTCGTGTTGAGGCTATGGGAGAAAAGTATATTAACCTCACCAACCCCAACAATGTGCAGAGCGGAATCAACCGTTGGCCTTACTGCTTGCCTTATGGCAATAGTTCTGTAATCAGCAATCCTTATGTTAAGGAGGCCTTTGGCGACGGAACATACATTTACTCCAAGAAGACTTGGATTAATGGTGGAAAATAATAATTGACTATTGGTTACTATAATAAAGGTGCAGCCACGATTGCCGAGGCTGCACCTTGTATTATTATATATTGTATCATAAATAGAAATAACACTCCATTTTCTCGTTTTTGATAATAAATAACGTGAGTTCGATGAATTTGAGCTAACAGGAAGAAACAACAAATACAAATATACCACTGACAAGATTAATAACCTTATAGCTGCAAGGTTAATAACCTTACGACTGTAAGATTAATAACCTTATCGGCAACGAAGTCAACTGGCATCGGCAACGCAGCAAAATATTCTGCCTCTCTCGGATAAACCTTGCCTCATACAGAATTCATCGAACTCACGTTAAATAATGTTAATCTCTTGGAATTGCCGAATAATTGCCTTATCTTTGCATTCCATAAAATATGTAACATAAAATATGGAACGACTGAATAATCCGTTCGTCATCTATGGATACAAGGGTGCTGAATACTTCTGCGACAGGCAGAAAGAGACAGAGTCGATAATGAGGGCTCTGCATAATGAGCGCAATGTTGCGCTTATCTCCCCGCGACGCATTGGCAAGACGGGGCTGATTCATCATGCCTTTGCCCAAATAGCCAAAGAAGAGCCTGACACAAGATGTTTTTATATGGACATCAATGCAACGCGCAACCTTCAGCAGTTTGTTGAGCTCTTCGCCAAAACTGTTATTGGGAAATTAGATACTCCTTCACAGTCTGTATTACGAAAGATAACAACTATATTTTCATCTTATAAGCCTGTGTTGTCTATTGATGAGCTGACAGGAATGCCTTCATTTTCGATAACTGTGTCCAACGACCAAAAGGAGGAGTCGTTGAAACATGTGCTGGATTATCTGAAAAATTCCGACAAGAGAATATATGTGGCAATAGATGAATTTCAACAAATTGCAGATTATCCCGAGAAGAATGTTGAGGCATTGCTTCGCTCATATATACAATTCATTCCAAACGTGGTGTTTGTATTTGCAGGCAGCAAGCAACATATTATGGCAGAGATGTTTACTTCTGCCAAACGTCCATTCTATCAAAGTTCGCAGATGCTCTCGCTTTCACCGATAGACAAAAACGTATATTATGAATTTGCCAATCGTCTGATGTCTATGAATGGAATGAGAATAAGCGAAGACGTGTTTGGGTATATCTATGACATTATGGATGGACAGACATGGTATATTCAGCATATTCTCAACAGATTGTATGATAATGGAAATGAAATTGACATACAGCATGTGAACGATACAATAATGACATCCGTTATGGAGCAGGAGGTGGCTTTCTTGAATTATTATGAGTCGCTTACATATAATCAGTCGCAGCTACTGCTTGCAATAGCAAGGGAGAAGGCTGTGGAGTCGGTATTGTCGCACGATTTTATCCAACGCCATGGCTTGCCCGCATCGAGCAGTGTAAGTCTTGCGCTCAAGTCATTGACAGAAAGGGAGTTCGTGTATAAATACAATGGCAAGTATATTATTTACGACCGTTTCTTTGCGATTTGGTTGAGAAATATATAAAGTATAAGGTGCAGCCCCGATTGCCGAGGCTGCACCTTATTATATACATAAAGCATTATAAGAGCGGAGTCATATAGAGCGGAATGAATAAGGTGTTTCCTTCCACCTTCAGGTCACCACTGTGAATAATGTATGGTGTATGCAGATAGGAGTCGAACTTCCTACAGAATTTGTTTAGTGAGGAAGTGGTGTATCTTTGCGTTGATTTCACTTCGATGGGACATATGTTATGACGGCTTGTGATGCTTGCTCTTCTCACAAGAAAGTCGATTTCCATTGTTTCCTCGCTGTTCTCCCTGTCGTTCTTGGAGAAATAATACAGTTTTTTTCCTGAAGCCCTCAGCATTTGTGCCACAAGGTTCTCCACCAACATCCCTGAATTCATCTCGAGCTTGCCGAGAATAATTTTCCTATATACCTTTTGCATGCTACCGTCAGAATCGTCGAATGTATGCGAAACAAGTAGCCCCGTATCAGAGAAATAGAGTTTGTAACGCGAATCATCACGATTGAGCTTAAGGCCTATACTCGGTTCCGTTGCCGCATAGCATGTATTCACCACCCTGGCCTCATCAATCCAGAAGAAGGCCTCGGCATAGTCTCTTTTTCTGGCGCCTTTCTTCAGCTGACCAATGCGAAAGCGTTTTTCATGCTTCTGCAATTGACCGGGAATAGCGTCAAATATACTGGCTACTTTTGCGGCATCGTTACCTGCATATTTATGCACCAAAACAAGATTATTGATTGCAAAGAAAGTGATATCCAGGGATGTACATAGTATATACAGGCTCGTCGATGTTTGAAATAGATGCCCATGAGGGTGACCTCTCGCACAGGCAAGTGATGTATGAGATGAGAGGAATGTCGTTTAGGGAGTACTTGGAGTATGAGGGGATAGTTAAACATGAAAAACTTACATTGGGGCAGTTAATCGGCAATCATGTTGAAATCGCCATGGACATTCCACGTGCTGACATCGGAAGTGTGAGGGAAACTTTCTTCATGAACCAATTGTCGCAGTCGCATGAGCTGAGCTATCCCAAAGCAGGTGACTTTCTTGTTGACGGCAGGTATTTGTTTGAAGTAGGAGGCAAGGGAAAGACATTCAGTCAAATAAAGGATATTCCTGATAGTTATCTTGCAGTTGACGATACCGAAATAGGGCGTGGCGCACGAATACCCCTATGGCTGTTCGGTTTGTTGTACTAACTCAACTTCACTGGCCGAAGGGTAAAGGAGTTCCTTGAGCTTGGCGAAAAAAGTTGAGTTATATAAAAAAGAGCGCAAAAGTTTGGTGGGAATGGATATTTGTCGTATATTTGCAGCTGAATTTTAATTCTAAATAGAAATGAAAAGGATAGAGGTTATCTTGTTTTTCTTGCTGCTTTTAGCACCAGACATCGTTGGAAAAGAGAGAACTAACGAGGAAATGCGCAACGTTGCCCGAAGTGTATTGCTCGGATTTGATAACGTTAAGACAAGAAGTGTGTCGGAACCGAACTTAAAGACAGAGAGAGTCAACGAGCTGTTGGGCATTTATTCTGCTGAGGGATATGGCTACGTCATCGTGAATCGCGACGATGTGGGAAGAAGTGTTCTGGGTTATTCTCAGGGCACAATCGATGTGAACAACCTGTCTGACGGTCTTTCCTGGTGGCTTGAAGCTACTGAAGAGGCTTTGTCGAATGGTATCTCTCAATCTTATTATTCCGATATACTTGCCACTGGTTCAACTATAGATAATTTCTTGCCCACCAAGTGGAATCAAAATGCTCCATACAATAAAAAGTGTCCACAGGTATCTGCAAATGGCTCCTCGTATCAGCGAGCACCTACAGGTTGTGTTGCAACGGCAATGGCCCAGGTCATGAATCACTATCAATATCCTGTCCAAGGTAAGGGTACGGGTCATTATTATGTTATTGACAATGGAAATAAAAATGAGTATGTAGATGACATTAATGGCGTTTACAATTTTAGTTCCTTCTCGGATACATACTCAAGTACTTCAACCGATGAGGATATCAGCACCCTGATGTTTGATGCAGGAAGGGCATGCTCTATGACGTATGCCTATAATACCAGTGGTGCAACTATGCGTAATTGTGCGAAGGCCTTGGCATATAATTTTAGCTATGACTCGCTTGCAGTAAATTATTATAATCGTTTTTTTTACACAGATGAACAATGGCTGTCAATGATTGCCAGCGAATTGACATCCCGCAATCCTGTTATTTATGGTGGAGTGACATCAAATAAAGAAGGACATGCCTTCTTGCTTACAGGACTTAACGCTGATGGCTTGGTATGGGTGAATTGGGGATGGGGTGGCTTGGAAGACGGATGGTTTGCCATAGACCATCTGGTTTGCTCAAAATATGATTTCAGCAACAATAACGAGATGTTGATTGGTTTCAGGACAGACCCTATGCCATCGTCGGATGAGGAAAACGTATCGCAGCTTTTCTATCGTCTCGACTATGAATTGTCATTGACCGCTTCCGGAAAAGATGTATATGTGGAACCTTTTTATTTCCTAAATGTGGCGTGGAGATATTTTATAGGTTATGTCCATATCGTACTTGAGAATGAGGATAGTGGAGAGAAATGGTATTATGATATATTTCCTTCTGCCGGATCGTTACCTTCGAATTATTATTATGGTTTTACTACACGGAACAATCTTAGGAGCTTTTTTAACAAAGAATTCCCCCAAGGTCATTATAAAGTGTGGTTGGAACGCAAATCTACAGAGGAAAGTACTTGGAAACCCATTTTAAGAGCAAATGACCAGACTTACTATTCTTGGTTTTCAATATCGGATAATGGAGATGTAAAGGTTGACAATACCGCTTCAACGACGGGTGTCGATGGCCTGACGACAAGCAAGTACAATGAACTCAAGAGAGTGTATGACCTTAATGGCCGTGAAGTTGGCAGTGAAAAATCAAATGGTTCAAATGTGATTATCGTTAAAAAGAAAGACGGAGTGGAGAAAAAAGTTGTGAAGAAATGGTATTAAATTATATTTGGGTATCTTTTTTTATTATAGCTTTTGTCGTTGCGGTGGTGAAGCTGTTGTTCTTGGGGGATGTTGAGGTCTTTCCTGCCATGATGGATTCCACATTTTCATCGTCGAAGACAGCTTTTGAGATATCTCTTGGACTTACGGGTGTGCTGTCGTTATGGTTGGGAATAATGAAGATTGGCGAAAAAGGTGGCGTAGTGAATGTATTGGCGAGATTGCTCAGCCCAATATTTGTGCGTCTTTTCCCTGATATTCCCAAAGGGCATCCTGTGACGGGAAGCATATTCATGAATGTGGCAGCTAACATGCTCGGCTTGGATAATGCAGCCACACCTCTGGGGCTGAAAGCTATGGAGCAGATGCAAGAGTTGAACAATAAGAAGGACACGGCAACGAACCCGATGATAATGTTCCTCGTGCTCAATACAAGCGGCCTGACGCTAATTCCTGTCAGCATAATGGTATATAGAGCACAGATGGGAGCCTCGCAACCTACCGACATATTTGTCCCCATATTGCTCGCTACGTTCTTTTCCACATTGGCAGGAATAATAGTGACCAGTCTTTATCAGCGCATAAACCTATTTAACCGTACCATGCTGCTAACTTTAGGTGGAGCCTGTGTACTGGTTTCTGCCGTTATTTGGTCGTTCAGCCAAATGGACAAGGAAGAAGTGAATGTCGTAAGTACTACTGTGGCCAATGTGCTCTTGATGTTAATCATCATAGGATTTATCATTTCAGGAGTGAGGCATAAGGTAAATGTTTATGATGCCTTCATTGAAGGAGCTAAGGAAGGTTTCCAAACAGCAGTAAGAATTATTCCATATCTTGTGGCTATTCTCGTTGGAATCGGCGTTTTTCGGGCGTCGGGCGCAATGGATATGCTTATCGAGGGCATTAACTGGACAGTGTCTGTTGTAGGTGGAGATACGGACTTTGTAGGGGCTTTGCCAACTGCCTTGATGAAGCCTCTTTCGGGCAGTGGCGCTCGTGGAATGATGGTTGATGCGATGACGACTTATGGAGTTGACTCTTTCGTAGGGCGATTGAGTTGTATTTTCCAGGGTTCCACCGATACGACGTTCTACATTCTGGCAGTGTATTTTGGCAGTGTTGGCATACGCTATACTCGCCATGCCGTTGCCTGTGGGCTCCTTGCCGACGTGGCGGGAATAATGGCAGCGATTGCCATTTGTTATATGTTTTTTAGTTAAGCGATTATGGCAAGTTTGAAATCATTGTTTAAGGACACGGCTATTTATGGCCTGAGCAGTATAGTGGGACGATTCCTCAACTATCTGCTTGTGCCGCTTTATACGGCAAAAATCTCGGCGGAAAGTGGCGGTTATGGCGTCATCACCAATATGTATGCCTATACGGCATTGGTTCTCGTGCTGCTCACTTTCGGGATGGAGACAACCTTTTTCCGTTTTTCCAATAAGGAAGGGGAAAATCCACAGACAGTGTATTCAACCATACTTACGGCGGTGGGATTCACCTCAGTGGTATTTGTTGCTATGGTGTTCACATTCATCTCTCCACTGGCAGACGTTATGGGATATGCCGACCATCCCTCTTACATCTGGGTCATGGCCATGACAGTGGCTATAGATGCTTTTCAATGCATTCCGTTCGCTTATCTCAGATACAAGAAGAAGCCCATCAAGTTTGCAGCACTTAAACTGCTGTTTATCGTGATGAATATCCTTCTCAACCTTGTCTTTTTTGTGCTTTTGCCCGCGTTATATGCTTCGCATCCCGATGAAATCGGGAAAATATATGACCCGACTGTAGGAGTTGGCTACGCTTTCTATATCAATCTTGCCTGCACGGCATCGATTACTTTCTGCTTCTATAAGGAACTGACAGGCTTCCGTTATGTTTTCGACCGTAAGCTGATGAAGAGAATGTTTGCCTACAGCTGGCCTATTCTCGTTCTTGGTATTGCCGGAATCCTCAATCAGACAGCCGACAAGATATTGTTCCCATATATATATAAAGGTGGCAATGCCCACGAACAACTCGGCATTTATGGTGCAGCGTCAAAGATAGCCATGATAATGGCGATGATAACTCAGGCTTTCCGTTATGCATACGAGCCTTTTGTTTTTGGCAAGACAAAAGAGAAGGACAGCCGTGAAACTTACGCAAAGGCAATGAAGTTCTTTGTCATTTTCACGTTGTTGGCGTTCCTTGTCGTCGTTGGTTATCTTGACCTTCTGAAACATATCATAGGGCAGGATTATTGGTCGGGACTCAAGGTCGTTCCGATAGTGATGGCGGCAGAGATAATGATGGGCATTTATTTCAATCTCTCATTCTGGTATAAGCTTATCGACAAGACCATCTGGGGAGCATGGTTCTCAGGAATAGGATGTGCTGTACTGATAATAATTAATGTGGTATTTGTGCCTGAATATGGTTATATGGCTTGTGCATGGGCTGGCTTTGCGGGATATGGCACGGCAATGTTGCTGAGCTATTTCGTCGGTCAGAAATATTACCCGATTGCTTATCCGTTGGCCGACATGGTAAGATACATTGTACTTGCACTGGTCTTTTTCGCTGGCATGGTGATGTTGAAGGATGTGCTGAATGTTGTCATCTCACTGCTTGTCAATACGTTATTAATCGGCGTGTTCTTGCTATATATATTTAAAAAAGAAAAGTTTAGAATTAAGAAATAAAGAAAACAATGAAGAAAACCTCTTTGATTTTGGCAGCTATGCTTGCCACCACGTCCGTTAATGCAGATGAGGGCATGTGGACGCTTTACAATCTGCCTCAGGCAGCCTTTGAACAGATGCAGAATGAGGGCTTTGCATTGCCTTATGCTGACCTTTATAGTTCAGACAATGCCATAAAACATGCTGTCGTCAACTTTTCAGGCTATTGCTCGGGTGTCGTAGTTTCGCCCGATGGGCTTGTGTTCACTAACCATCATTGTGGCTTTGAGTCAATACGGTCACATTCCACCGTTGAACACGACTATATGCTCAATGGCTTCTATGCCAAGACATACGAAGAAGAGTTGCCGAACGAGAATATGTTTGTCAGCTTCATGGTAGAACAAAAGGACATTACGGAGTTCCTTGAAAAGAAAGGAATAAACACTATGATGCCATCACGACAAGCCGTTTTCCTTGATTCCATCGAAAATGCCATGTCCAAGGAGGTAAAGGCAAAAGACTCTACGCTAAGGTTGGAAATCAAACCTTTCTTTGAAGGAAATAAGTATTATGCCACTACTTATCGTGATTTCACCGACCTGCGCCTTGTCTTTACCGTACCAAAGTCGATGGGTAAGTTTGGCGGCGAGACAGATAACTGGATGTGGCCTCGTCAGACATGCGACTTCTCAGTGTTCCGCATCTATGCCGATCCAAAGACAAATGGTCCTGCAAAATACAGTAAGGACAATGTTCCCTATCATCCGTCGTCGTGGGCTCCAGTGTCGCTGCAAGGTTATAAGGACGGCGACTTTGCCATGACGATGGGCTTTCCCGGTAGTACCAGTCGCTACCTCTCTTCATTCGGCATCCGTGAGCGTCGTGACGCAAGGAATGCACCGATGGCACAGGTAAGAGGCGTGAAGCAGGAGGTGATGATTCGTCACATGCGTGCTGATGAGGGTGTGCGCATCAAGTATGACTCAAAGTATGCGCAGAGCAGTAACTATTGGAAGAACTCGCTTGGAATGAACAAATGTATCGATTCTACTGGATTAATACAACAAAAGGTGGAGTTTGAGAAGCGCATCAAGGCATATCAAGAATCAACAGGTTTCCTGAATGGCAAGCTTGATTTCGCCGAAATGGAGAAATTGTATGATAAGCGAATGAGACTTGCAAAGACAATGACGTTGTTCCGTGAGACATTCGTAAGAACCAACGAACTGGCTACAAGAGCCATGAAGGTCCACAATGGCATAGGTGTGGAAGGACCAAAAGAAAAGCCAAGCAAACAATATGTTACCTTTGCCGACAATAGCGACACATGGGATGCGGCTCTCGACAAGGAAGTGTATGCCACGCTTCTGAAGAACTACCGTGACCAGGTTGATGCGGAGTTCCTGCCTGATTTCTATAAGACAATAGACGAGAAGTTTGACGGCGACTATACGGCATACGTCAATCATGTATGGAATACGTCTGTCTTGATGAAGAGTGGAGAGAAGGTGTTCATCAACAAAAAGAGCTTCAAGAAAGACCTTGGCGCAGTGATGGGACTTGACATTACCGACGTGATGCATAAGTTAATGGATCCTTTGCAGAATTTGAACGATTCCATCGCAGTTCTGGAGCGTTATCTCTGTGCAGCGAAGATTCGTATGGAGGAAGACCTTCCACATTATAGTGATGCCAACTTCACCATGCGCCTTAGCTACGGACAGGTTGGCGGCTACGACTTAGGTGGCAAGCCTTCGGGTTACTACACTACTGCAGAAAGCATAGTGGAGAAGATGAAAACGGGTGACAAGGTAATCGACTATTATGCAGAGCCTATTATGCACGAACTTATGGGGGCTAAGGATTTTGGCAAATATTCCGACAAGACCAGTGGAAAGATGCAACTTTGTTTCCTGACAAACAACGACATCACGGGAGGAAACAGCGGTTCGCCAATGTTCAACGGCAAGGGCGAACTAATTGGCCTTGCTTTCGACGGCAACTGGGACAGCCTTTCGAGTGACATCTTCTTCGACAGCAAACTCGCTCGTTGCATCGGAGTTGACATTCGTTACGTCTTGTATATGATGGATAAATGGGGCAAGGCCGACAGATTGCTGAAGGAGATAAATGCAAGATAATTTGATGATATTAGTAAAAACCTAAAAAATGAAAAGAAACCTATTAACATTGACAATGTTGTGCTGCGGCATTTATGCCGTGGCACAACATTCGACCATTGATCTTGCAGGGCATTGGTCATTCAACTCAACACCCGAAAAGCCCAACAAAGAATACGTAACTCTGCCGGGAACTACCGATACAAATAGAAAAGGAGAGCGGAATACGCAAAAGGGAGAGACGACACACCTGTCGAGGCTTTTTACCTATTTCGGTGAAGCAACATACAGCAAAGAGATTGACATTCCTTCAGCTTGGAAAGACAAGTATATCACCCTCTTTCTTGAACGTACAAAACCGACAACGGTCTATATTGACGGCAATGAAATTGGCAAGTGCGATGATGTGTCCGTGCCACATGTATATGATCTTACCGGGAAGATTAAGCCTGGACATCATATTCTGACTATTAAGGTGGATAACGGCAACAGTGTCCCCAAGCAACTTCTCGGTTCGTCACATGCTTATACAGAGGACACGCAAACCAACTGGAACGGTATTATAGGCAAGATGTATCTCGAAGCCAAGGAGTCACCTGTAATAATAAAGCGCATACGTACAGCTCCAAATGCTGCGAGGAAAAAAGTGGATGTGGAGGTCACTCTTGCAGGCAATTCCAAAAAGAAATATTCACTGCATTTTAGCCTCAGAGGAAGAGTAAAGAAAGGAGACTCTATAGAGATTGCAAGGGAAGACTATAGGCAAAAAATTGTGAACGATGATGGTACGACAACACTTTTCTATACATTTTCCCTTGGAGATAATGCGATGGAATGGAGCGAATTTACGCCTAAGAACATCTATCGACTCAAGGTAAGAGTGGAATGTGGCGACAAGTCGGACGAGCGTGAAACCTCTTTCGGACTTTGTGACTTCAAGTCAGATATCACCCACTTCATAGTCAACGGACGGTGGACTTTCCTGCGCGGCAAGCACGACGCCTGTGTGTTTCCTCTCACCGCCCATGTACCAATGGATTATGACGAATGGTACAAATATCTTAGCACTTGTAAGCAGTATGGTGTCAATCATGTTAGATTCCATTCGTGGTGTCCACCGGAAGCATGTTTTGAAGCAGCTGACAATCTCGGTATCTATCTTCAACCTGAACTTCCGATATGGGGTGGATTTGATGAGAAGGATGAATGGCTCACTTCTTACCTTCGCGATGAGGGACGTAAGATTATTGATGCCTATGGCAACCATCCTTCATTCGTGATGATGGGGCTTGGCAATGAACTTTGGGGCAGTATCGAGCTTATGGCAGACTATGTTGCCGATTTCAGAAAGCACGACGATATCGGCAGCGGTTGTCGCCGACTATATACCTACGGCTCCAATATGTATCTTGGGTTTAAGGGAGTACTCGATGGAATGGATTATTTCACTACTTGCCGCATCGGTGGCGAGGCATGGGGCGACTATAACACACATGTGCGTGGTTCCTTCTCTTTTTGCGATGCCTTTGACGGTGGACTTATCAATCACGAATATCCTAATACCACAACAAACTTCGAGAATGCAATAAATGGAAGTAAGGTGCCAATTATCAGTCATGAAACAGGTCAGTTCCAAACTTATCCCAACTTCGATGAAATCGACAAATATACAGGTGTATTGCGTCCCGACAATATGCGCATCTTCCGTCAGAGACTTAAGGATGCGGGTATGATTTCACAAGCCAAGGACTTTCATAAAGCCTCAGGCAGATGGTCGGTGGAACTTTATAAGGCTGATATTGAGATGGATCTTAGAACAAAGAACATGGCAGGATTCCAGTTACTTGATATTCAGGACTATCCAGGACAAGGTTCGGCATACGTTGGCATACTCGATGCCTTCATGGACAGTAAGGGAATTGTGAAGCATGAACGGTGGAGACAATGGTGCAACACTGTTGTTCCAATGGCAGAGTTGCCAAGGTTGACATATACAGAAGGTGATACAATCTCATGGAAAAACATTGTTGCCAACTATGCCTCGTCGGACACGTTATTGGAAGGAAAAACGATGAAGTGGGCGGTCTTTAGAGCCGATGGCAGTAAAATGTCAGAAGGTGCGTCGGTTCTAAAGAATATTAGATGTGGTGTGAATGAGATTTCCCGTACATCTGCTGTTGCTAAGCTTAGCTCGCCTGAAATTGCAGAAATGGTAAAATTGCGTATCTCTGTTGATGGCACCAAGTTCAGAAACTCGTATTCCATGTGGATTTATCCAGCTCATGACTATGCAAAAAGAAAGGCTGAGTTGGCAAAGAGTATCGTTATTGCGGACACGCTTGATGATGCCACTATTGACAAACTGAAAGCCGGAGCCAAGGTGTTGCTTATGCCCCAAAAGGACATGTATGCAGAACAGACGGTAGGCGGATTGGTGCAGACGGACTACTGGAACTACCGAATGTTCAAAACCATCAGTGAAAATAACAAGAAGCCAGTGTCCCCTGGTACGCTCGGCTTGCTCGTAAACGATAAAAAACATCCTATTTTCAAGTCATTCCCCACAGAAACTCATAGCAATTGGCAATGGGCTGCGATAACACATGAGTCTCGTCCGTTGGTGATGGACAGGATGGCCGAAGGCTATCGCCCGTTGATACAGGTGATAGATAATGTGGAGCGTAATCATCGCCTTGGCCTACTCTTTGAGATGTCTGTCGGAAAGGGTAAGGTGATGGTGTGCATGAGTGACCTCAGAAATACGGCTCAATATCCCGAATCTCGTCAGTTGATGCTCAGTATTCTTGAATACATGAATGGCTCAGACTTTAATCCCGCCGTATCTCTTGCTCCCGATGCCTTTAAGAGCTTGTTTACTGACAAGTCGCATGAGAGCAACGTCAAGGAGTTGAGAAACATCTCTTATGACTGACGATAAAATACGTTACAACATTGGGGCTTGAACAACGATTTGTTCTGCCTCAATGTTTCAAAAGAGTGTAAATTACGTTTAAAGAAAGCATTTTTTATACTTTTTATCTTTTTTCTTAAACAAAAGTATTCCTTTTTTCAGATAAAAATTATAATTTTGCACGGAATTGTAAAATGAGAGAATGGAAACTGATTTTAAGGAGACTATAAATATCGACAAGATATTGGTTAGCAAGATGGGAAACAAAGCGAAATTTGTACCCCGTCCTCTTGTTTCGTGGCTTAAGCGCATCATTCATCAAGAAGAAGTGAACAAATATCTTTGGGAGAGTCGCCACCTCTCAGGAACGGACTGGCTTGAAGAATGTGTCCGTTATCTTGACATGACGATAGAACTTGTAGGTGAAGAGAATTTCCCTAAGAAGGATGATGGCCGTCTATATACTTTCGTCAGCAATCATCCGTTGGGAGGAGAGGACGGAGTGGCACTTGGTGCAATCATCGGACGACATTACGACGGGAAGTTTCGCTATCTTGTCAACGATTTATTGATGAATCTTCCAGGACTCGCTCCTGTTTGCATTCCCATTAACAAGACAGGCAACCAAAGTCGCAATTTCCCAGCAATGGTTGAGGCTGGTTTCAAGAGCGATAATCACATGCTGATGTTTCCTGCTGGAATATGTTCAAGGAAACGTGATGGTGAGATAAGGGACATCCCATGGAAAAAGACGTTTATCGTCAAGAGCGTGGAATATGAACGCGACATTGTGCCAATCCATTTTAGTGGTCAAAACTCTCAATTCTTTTACCGCTTGGCAAATTTCTCCGACAAATATGTTAAGAAAGTGAATTTGGCAATGCTCTTCCTCGTCGATGAAATGTACAAAAATGTCCATAAGTCCTTCCGTGTAACCATAGGAAAGCCCATTCCTTGGCAAACGTTCGATAAGAGCAAGACACCCACGCAGTGGGCGCAATATGTACAAGATATCGTTTATAAACTATAATTATTACGGAAACAAATCCAAAGAAAAAAGAAATGGAACAAGACATTATCTTGCCAGTTGACAAACAACTGCTGAAACAGGAGCTGACTCCAGAGCGTCAACTCAGAATGACAAACAAGAGCAACAATGAGATATACATCGTTGATGCACACAATGCTCCCAATGTCCTGCGAGAGATTGGTCGATTGCGAGAAATCGTATTCCGTGAAGCAGGTGGAGGAACTGGCAAGGAAGTTGATCTGGATGAGTTTGACACTTGTGACAATTGTTATAAGCAGTTGATTGTGTGGAATCCTCAGGAAGAGGAGATTATTGGCGGGTATCGTTATCTTTTGGGATCTCATGTTGAGTTTGATGCTAAAGGTCAACCTATTCTGGCTACAAGTCACATGTTTCATTTCTCTGATAAGTTTATCAAGGATTATCTGCCTTGGACCATTGAGTTGGGACGTAGCTTTGTGTCGCTCGAATATCAGAATACCAACAAAAACGGTTCGAAGAGCCTTTTTGCCCTTGACAATTTATGGGATGGTCTCGGTGCCTTAACTGTCATTCAGCCCGACGTGAAGTATTTCTTTGGCAAAATGACAATGTATCCTTCCTATATACGTCAAGGTCGCGATATGATTCTCTATTTCCTCAAGAAGCATTTTGATGACAAGGAGAATCTTATAGTACCGATGAAACCTTTAAAAATAGAGACAGATCCAACGGAATTGGACCGATTGTTCTGCGAGGAATCCTTTAAAGAGGATTATAAGATACTGAATCGTGAGATACGCAAGCTCGGATATAACATACCACCTCTTGTTAATGCCTATATGGGTTTGAGTCCAACCATGAAGCTCTTTGGAACTGCCATCAACTACGGCTTTGGCGATGTGGAGGAGACAGGAATACTCATTGCTGTTGACGAGATACTTGAACAGAAGCGTGTACGCCACATAGACTCCTATATCAAGGAGCATCCCGAAGCATTAAAGATAACGAGTGGCGCGAACAAGGTTATATATGAGGAAAAATAAGTTCCTGCTTTGTCACACTTGTTCCAAGGCTGTTGTTACAACTGTTCCATAACTTTGGAACAAGTGTGACAAATATTATTGTCGTGACTGTTTCGCTTTGAACATTAATGTATGGGTATGGATTACACTATGGGCAGGCTTATTCCGTTTATCTTTTGATAGACATCGAGGGCATAAACGTCGGTCATGCCACTTATGTAGTCAATCACAGCCATTACTCGCGTTTCCAAATCGGGGGAGTCAATGTCATATTGGCTGCTGACACGGCAGATAAGTTGCTTTGAGTAGAATCGGTCAGGATGTGTGACTGCTTCTATCATTTGTTCCATCAAAGTGTTCATGATCTTGTAACCAGCCAGCTCCACGTCAAGAACGGGCTTGCTTCGATATATCTTTTTCAATGACATTTCAGAGCATTTACGATAGGCGTTGCGTTGCCTTTCGCTGATGTTTTCAACTAATGCCCCCTTGAATGTTCCATCAAGAATCTTCTCTTCGTTGCGGATGAAGGCTTCCGCACATTCGTGTTCAAGTATTCCGATGGCACATGCTCTCATGTAAACGACCTGCTCGTTGCTGTCGGTGATACCTTCGTCGATTATTCTTTGGTTTATGTTTTTTTGAGTCTCTTCGTCGAAGAAGGAAAGCAACAGTTCCTTTGTCTCTTCCAACGAAAGAATCTTCAGCTTGTGGGAATCCTCAATGTCCATTATTTCATAGCAGATGTCGTCAGCTGCTTCGACTAAATAGACTAATGGATGGCGTACGTATTTTAATGGCTCACCTTCGTCAGATAATCGAATAATGCCCATTTCATCGGCAATTTTCTTGAAAAGTTCCTTCTCTGAACCAAAGAATCCGAATTTGCCTTTGTGCCCAGAATATGCAGATGAGAAAGGATATTTTACTATTGAGGCGAGGGTTGAGTAAGTCATTACGAATCCTCCTTGACGGCGTCCCTTGTATTTGTGGGCAAGAAGTCGGAAGGCATTGGCATTACCCTCAAAGTGTGTAATATCGTTCCAAAACTCATCGCTAACCATTCCCTTGAGGAAATGCCCCTTTCCTTCGGTGAAGAAAGTCTGGATTGCCTTCTCGCCTGAATGACCAAAAGGCGGATTGCCCATGTCGTGTGCAAGGCAAGCTGTCGCCACTATCTGACCGATTTCCTCAAATAGCGTATTCTGTAACTCTGGACGCTTTTTCTTTATTGCCTTTGCCACATCACAGCCCAGTGACATGCCTACACTTGCCACTTCCAGACTATGTGTTAGTCGGTTGTGTACAAAGATGCTTCCCGGAAGCGGAAACACTTGAGTCTTGTTCTGAAGTCGGCGAAAAGGTGCCGAAAAAATCAGTCGGTCGTAGTCCCTTTTGAACTCCGTCCGTTCGTCTTTCCTGTTTGGATGAAAATGCTCCTGACCGAGCCTTTTATTCGTTATAAGTTGTTCCCAATTCATCATATAAGTGCAAAAGTAACCTTTTTTTGATTAAAAAACCACTTTTTAGAAAGAAAAATATTGTTTTTTGGATTAAAATAACTAAATTTGCGGCATTATAAGAAATATAACACGAAAAAGATGGAAATAAAGGTTATAAACAAGGGACATCAACCGTTGCCAGAATATGCGACACCACAAAGCGCAGGTCTCGACTTGCGAGCTGATATTTCGGAGCCTGTTGTGCTTCAGCCTATGGAACGTAAGTTGATAGGCACAGGTCTATATATTGCATTGCCTCCTGGCTATGAGGCTCAGGTAAGACCTCGTAGCGGTCTTGCCCTGAAACATGGAATAACGGTGCTGAACACCCCGGGAACAATAGACTCCGACTATCGGGGTGAGGTTAAGGTACTCCTTGTAAATCTCTCTGCCGAATCATTTACCATCAATGAAGGTGAGAGAATAGCCCAGATGGTTGTTGCCAAACACGAACATGCCGAGTTCGTTCTTGTTGAAGAGCTTGACGAGACGGAGCGTGGTGCCGGTGGATATGGCCATACAGGAGTGAGGTAAGCGAGGTTAGAAAACTTAAGAATTATAAGGATTGAGGATTTAAAGTGCAGGGAATAAATTACGAGGTGAAGGGAAAATTGTTTTTTCAAGGAATAAGGCGATGGCTGTTAACGGTCATTCTCGCCTTTGTCGGCATGGAAATGTCGGCAAGTGATTCCTTGTCTCTTTACAATCGGGTTTTCCTCGATGCCGTAGTGGAAAGGCAGAAGGGTAATGATGCCACAGCCTTTGAACTTTTCAAACGCTGCACGAAATTGAATCCCAAGGCAGCCGAATCTTACTTCTATCTTGCCCAATATCATCTAAAGCTGCGCAACAAGGACCAGGCTCTTGCATGTTTTGAAGAAGCGTCGAGATTGGAACCTGGCAATGCCACTTTTTCCGAAACATTGGCTCAGATGTATGTGTCGTCGGCAAAATACGATGAGGCCATTGCTACGTTTGAGTCAGTTTTTGCCTCTGATGCTTCACGCACAGACGTTCTTGAGATGCTTTTCCGTCTATATCAGATGGAAGGTGATTACGACAATGCCATCCGTACTCTTGACCGACTTGAGGTTTTAGAGGACAAAAACGAGCAGATTACCCTCGCCAAGAGTGAAATATACACGCAAAAGGGTGATAGGGATTCCGCCATAGTCGAGATGAGAAGCCTTGCGGAATATTATCCCAACGATCTTAACTACAAGGGCATGTATGGAGACATACTGATGCAGAATGACAACGATGAGGAAGCATTGAGAATTTTTAATGAGATTCTTACAGAAGAGCCAGAGAACAACCGTGCACAATTGTCATTACGCACATTCTTCCTAAAACGCGGCGAGACGGAGAAGGCAGACAGTATGACTATGCGCATATTGCTTAACAAGAACACAACCGCTGACTCACGCATTTATCTGATGCGGCAACTGATAGCCGAACAGGGAGGTGAGGACGGTGACAGCCTTAAGGTATTGTCGTGTTTTAATGCCATTCAGGAGTCAGATTGTCGTAGCGCAGAGATGGGATTGTTGCAAGTTGCATATATGAATCTGGTAAAGATGCCCGAAGACAGTGTCGTCAGAGTGCTTGAGTCCATTCTCCAATTTGCCCCAGACAATGCTTCCGCCAGTTTGCAACTGATAGGAAAGGCTTGGGAAAAGGACGACATGGACAGGGTGTTGCAGTTGACGTCCCTTTCAAGTCAATACAATCCAGAAGAGATGGCTTTCTACTATTTTGAGGGGATGGCACTCTATAAGAAGGAGGACAACGACGGCGCCCTTGAGGCATTTAAGAAGGGCGTCAGTGTGATTAACGAGCAGAGCAATCCCGACATTGTGTCGGACTTCTACTCAGTCATGGGCGATCTGTATTTCCAGAAGTCAATGAAACGTGAGGCCTTTGCCGCATACGACTCTTGCCTACAGTGGAAAGGCGACAACTATGGTTGCCTAAACAATTATGCATATTATCTTAGCGTGAACGAAGAACAGCTTGAGAAGGCAGAGCAGATGAGTTTCAAGACAGTTAAGCAGGAACCAAAGAACGCTACCTATCTTGACACGTATGCCTGGGTTCTATTCAAGTTGGGCCGTTATGCCGAGGCTAAGGTATATATAGAGCAGGCATTGCAGAACGATAGCGATTCAACGAGTCATGTGCTTTTGGAACATGCAGGCGACATCTGCGCCATGGCGGGATATACCGACCTGGCGATGGAATATTGGAAAAAGGCTTTGCTACTTACGCCCAATGACAAGGGAATACAACGTAAATTAAAACATAAAAAATATTTTAGACAATGAAAACAACCAGTATCTTGAAGATGGCTCTCGTAGCCATTCCATTGGCTTTCGCTTCCTGTAAATCGTCGAAGAACTTAGAAACGACTCCAAAACCGGTTACACAGGAGCAACTGAAGTCGCAGGAGTTCATCCAGCGACTCAACGACAAACAGTATGCAAAATTCATTACCTCCAAGGTAAGGTTTCAAGTTCAGATGGGGACTCAGGAGTTGTCTCTTACAGGTAACTTGAAGATGAAGCGTGACGACGTTATCCGTCTTCAGCTGATGGCCTTTGGATTTGTTGAGGCTGCGCGTCTTGAGTTCACCAAGGAGTATGTGCTTATTATGGATCGCATCAACAAGCAGTATCTCCGTGCCCCTTACGAGCAGATTGAATTCCTGCGAAACAGCGGATTGAACTTCTATTCGCTCCAGGCTTTGTTCTGGAACCAGTTGTTCCAACCAGGTCAGGAGCAGGTCAGCGATGAGTCGCTCGGTGAGTATCAAACCAACGTCGGTGACGACGATGTAATCATTTCTCTCGTCAAGGACAAGATGAACTACAAGTGGCTTGCTAGTCAGAGTGAAGGTCGCATACGCATGGCCAACATACTCTACAAGGACCGTACTCATGGCAATACCCAGCTCAACTGGGATTATTCTGATTTCAAGCTATTCGACAAGAAGCCATTCCCAACAGAGAACGCAATATTGTTTACTACCGCCAATAAGGAAGTCAAAATCAACATGACCCTTAACTATCTCGGTAGCGAGACAGAGTGGGAAACTCGTACGTCTATCTCCAACAAGTATAAGGAGGTGACACTTGACGACATCCTTCGCCGTTTCATGGCACTCTAAAACGTACACTGACAATAGAAGATGAGACACATTCACATATTCTTGTTTTTCTTTGCATTGACGTTAGCCTCTCAGGCACAAACAAAAAAGACAACTACTGCACGGAAGACCCAGACGACCCGTACCACGAAAAAGAGTGGAACAAAGAAGCAGACAACAAAGAAAAAGGAAGTCTCCACACCGTCAATAAAAGGTCTGAAGAACGAGCGCGAACAGATAAAGAAACAGATTGCGGCACAGCAGAAGAAGCTGCGCAACAACGAGCGTGACGTTAAGCAGAGGTTGCAGAATCTGATGCTTATCAACACGGAGATAGCCGATAAGCGAAAGACTATCGACACAATCCGTCGCGACATCAATGTGCTTGACGGCAACATCGGACAGCTCAACGACCAGCTTGTAGAGTTGCAGAAGGAACTGGACGACCGTAAGACAAAATATGTGAAATCGATGCGTTATATGCATCGTAACCGTTCCATTCAGAATCAGCTGATGTTTATCTTCTCGGCAAAGAACTTCACTCAGATGTATCGTCGAATGAGGTTCATACGCGAATACGCATCCTACCAGAAAGTACAGGGAGAGATGGTCATCAAGAAACAAGCCGAGGTGACTGCGAAACACGAGGAGCTGACATCTGTAATGAAACAGAAGCATACCTTATTATATAAAGGTGAGCAGGAGCGTCGGAATCTTGAGTCGAAACAGGTAGAGCAGCAGAATGTCGTTACATCTTTACAGAAACAGCAGAAAGCAATAAAGACAATCATAAGCAAGCAAATGGAGCGCGACAAGGCCATCAATGCCGAAATTGATCGCCTTGTCGCTATAGAGGTCGAGAAGGCTCGCCAGCGTGCCATTGCCGAGGCGAAGCGCAAGGCTGAGGCGGCGCGTAAGGCCGCAGAGGCAGAGGCAAAGCGTAAGGCAGAGGAACTGGCAAGAAAGAAAGCCGCAGCCGAGGCTGCTGCCCGCGAGAACGAGCGTCGCATAGCAATGGCAAGAGAGCGTGAAGCACGACTGAAACGTGAGGCAGAGATAGCTGCCAAAAGAGGAGATGAGGAGAAGGCAGCCGCCGAGGCAGCTGCTCGCGAGGCACGACGAGTTCGTGAGGAGACAGAACGACGTGCTGCCGAAGATAACAAAGCTCGCGAGCGTGAGGTAGCTGAGGCAAAGAAGGCAAAGGAGGAAGCACCGAAACTCAACCTCGCTTCTGAGGATTTGCGCATCAGTGGCAGTTTTGAAAGCAATAAAGGTAGGCTTCCAATACCGGTGGCCGGGTCATATCGCATAGTTAGTCATTTTGGCCAATACAACGTAGAGGGATTGAAGGACGTGCGTCTTGACAACAAGGGCATAAACATTCTTGGTAGTTCGGGAGCCGTGGTTCGTAGCATCTTCGATGGAGAGGTGAGTGCAGTGTTCAGTTTCGGTGGTACCACGGGTGTAATGGTTCGTCATGGCAGTTATATTTCTGTCTATTGTAATCTGGGTTCCGTCAGTGTACGGAAGGGACAGAAGGTTTCAACGCGACAGGCCATAGGTACGGTCGGACGCGACAACATTCTCCAGTTCCAGCTGCGTCGTGAGCGTGCGAAGTTGAACCCTGAGGTTTGGCTGGGGAGATAGTTTTTACTTTATTATCTTCAAATAGGTTTTTATGGCTTGCCTTATCTCGCTATAGCAGATATATTCGTCGGCAGTGTGCGAACGTGACGAGTCGCCAGGGCCGAGCTTCATTGATGGCCACGGCATCAGTGCCTGGTCGCTTAGTGTCGGTGAACCGAAAGGCTTCATGCCGAGTGCTATACATCGTTTTACTAATGGATGGTCGGCAGAAATGCTTGACGACGAAAGCCTGAACGATCTGGCTTTCAGCTCGCTTTTCAGCTTCTTTTGCAGATGGGCGAAAATATACTCGTTCTTGTAGAACTCGTTTGTTCTAACGTCTATGGTGAACTTACATTCGTCGGGTATGACGTTGTGCTGCCAACCTCCATTCAGAATAGTTACCGTCATTTTTGTAGGTCCAAGAAGCTGACTCTCTCTTCTGAATTTGTGTTTCCTTATCCAGTTGATGTCGTCAATGGCAACGTAAAGTGCATTCACACCCACGTTCCTTGCCGCATGTCCGGATACGCCGTGAGCCGTAGCATCAATAACCATCAATCCTTTCTCGGCAATGGCAGGTTCCATTCCTGTCGGTTCTCCGACTATCGCCACGTCAATTTTTGGAAGGAGTGGCAATGCCTTGCTGAATCCATTATTCCCTGACACTTCCTCTTCTGCGGAAGCAAGGTATATGAGGTTGTATTCCAGTTGTTTGTCCTTCAGAAGGCGAAACGCTTGAAGCAGTGAAACCAATCCTCCTCCACAATCGTTGCTTCCTAAACCATATAGTCGGTCGCCTTCAATGGTAGGCGTGAAAGGATCCCTCTTCCATGTTGCGACGGGCTTCACGGTGTCTATATGTGCGTTGAGCAACAGGGTTGGCTTCTTCTCGTCGAAGTTCTGCGCTATTGTCCAGATGTTGTTAGCTTCCCTGTTTGTTTCCAGTCCTTTTTCTTTCATGAAATCTTCAAGCGCATTTGCTGCTGCTGTCTCATCTCGGCTTATCGACGGAATGGCTATCAGCTGTTGAAGCAGACGGTATGCCTCTTCAGCCATTTCATTTATAGATGTATCTTTGATGCTTGTCATAATAAAAGCGTTTGTCTTGATTGCACTTGCAAAAGTAGGAAAAAATTAGGAGAAAATGTAATTTTTCGGATATTTTCTTTGCACTTTGCCATATTTGATGTAATTTTGCAATAATTAAAAGTATTATGTCATGCAGACAAACAGTCATCTTTCGGTATTGGTGCACGACCAAGCCAAAAATTACGGCGACCGCGAAGCCTTGATTTACCAGGATTTCGGCAGCGAGCAGTGGAAGAGCATCTCATGGAACCAGTTCTCTTCTTCTGTCAAAACAGCGTCTAATGCGATGCTTAATCTTGGCATTAAGGCTCAGGAGAATTTAGGCGTGTTCTCGCAGAATTGTCCTCAGTATCTTTTCTGCGATTATGGGGCATGGGGAATACGTGCCGTCACGATACCTTTCTATGCTACCAGCAGTGAGCAGCAGATACAGTTCATCATCGATGATGCGAAAATCCGTTTCCTCTTCGTCGGTGAGCAGGAGCAATATGACAAGGCACACCGTGTGATGGCTTTGTGTCCTACCCTTGAGCGCATCATCGTCTTCGACAAGTCGGTGACTTTCAACGTGCGCGACCAAAATGCTTTGTATTTCGACGATTTCATGAAGCTGGGTGAAGGATTCCCACGACAGACGGAGGTCGATAAGCGTTGTTCTGAGGCATCCTTCGATGATTTGGCAAATATTCTCTACACCAGTGGTACCACGGGCGAGAGCAAGGGCGTAATGCTTACTCACGGGCAATATCACTCTGCACTTGCTGCAAACGGCAAGTGTGTCAATATCCACGACGATGACCGCGTGCTCAATTTCCTGCCTTTCGCCCATATCTTTGAGAAGGCTTGGGCCGTGCTTGCCGTCACTGTCGGTGCAAAGCTGATAGTCAACAACGACCCTAAGCGCGTGCAGCAGTCAATGCGCGACACCAACCCAACGTGCATGTGCGCCGTACCGCGATTCTGGGAAAAAGTCTATGCCGGTGTGATGGAGAAGATAGAGCGAGCCGGCTCACTCCAGCAGCGCATCTTCAACAATGCGCTTTCCGTAGGTCGAAAGTACAATATCGAATATCTTAGTCGTGGCAAACGCCCGCCATTGACGCTCCGCATTAAATACGATGTGATAAACAAGGCTCTCTTCGGAAAGGTGCGGAAAGAGCTTGGATTAATCAAGCCGAACATCTTCCCCACGGCAGGTGCCGCCATCTCGTCGCATGTTGAGGAATTTGTCCATTCCATCGGGCTAAACATGATTGCTGGCTATGGATTGACCGAGAGCCTTGCCACGGTCACCTGCGACCGCCTTGGCGAACCTTACTCCGTAGGTTCTGTGGGACGTGTCATCGAAGGACTCGACATCAAGATTAGCGAGGAGGGTGAGGTTCTGCTCAAGGGCCCAACCATATTCCGCGGCTATTATAACAGGGAGAACATCACGGCTACGTCGTTCACCGACGACGGCTATTTCAAGACAGGCGATGCCGGCTACATCAAGGGAGGTGAGCTTTTCCTTACCGAGCGCATCAAAGACTTGTTCAAGACATCAAATGGAAAATACATCGCTCCACAGATGATTGAGACACGACTGCTTGTCGATAAGTATATCGACCAGATTGCCATCATAGCCGACGAGCGCAAGTTCGTCTCTGCTCTTATCATTCCTGAATATAGATTGCTTGAGGAATATGCCAAGTCAAACGGCATAGAGTATGCAAACTTGGATGAACTATGCAGCAATGCACGTATCAACGAGATGCTCAAGGAACGCATTGACACCTTGCAACAGCAGTTGGCATACTATGAGCAGGTGAAGAGGTTCACCATCTTGCCACGACCGTTTTCGATGGAGAATGGCGAGCTGACGAACACTCTGAAGCTGAAACGCCGTGTGGTGAATGAGAATTATAAGGCAGAGATTGACAAAATGTATGAAGAATAAGGAGGTTTAAGGAGTTAATATGATTACGCAAGACCAGCTGAAGGATGTCATGGAACGGACGGAATCCCTCCATAGATATCTTGAGATAGACAAGAAAAAGATAGAGTTTGAGGAGGAAGACCTTCGCACGCAAGCACCAGACTTCTGGGACGACCCTAAGCGTGCCGAGGAGCAGATGAAGAAAGTGAAGTCGATAAAGAAATGGCTCGATGGATATGCCGAGGTGAAGACCCTCGCCGACGAGTTGCAGCTTGCCTTCGATTTCTATAAGGACGAGATGGTGACCGAAGAAGAGGTCGATGACGACTACGCCAAGGCCGTAAAGGCCATCGAGGACCTGGAACTTATGAACATGCTGCGCCAGAAGGAAGACCCCATGGATTGCGTGTTGAAGATAAACAGTGGTGCCGGAGGTACGGAAAGCCAGGATTGGGCGTCGATGCTCATGCGAATGTATCAGCGTTGGGCAGAGGCTCACGGACATAAGGTTACCATCAGCAACCTTCAGGACGGTGACGAGGCAGGAATAAAGAGCGTCACAATGGAGATTGAAGGCGGCGATTACGCCTATGGCTACTTGAAGAGCGAGAATGGTGTGCATCGTCTTGTACGCGTCTCGCCGTTCAATGCCCAAGGCAAGCGTATGACAAGTTTCGCCAGCGTATTCGTTTCACCTCTTGTTGACGATACCATCGAGGTGTTTGTCGATCCGTCGAAGGTAAGTTGGGACCTGTTCCGAAGCGGCGGTGCCGGCGGACAGAATGTTAATAAGGTGGAGACGGGTGTACGCCTTCGCTATCAGTATGTCGATCCCGACACAGGCGAGGAGGAGGAAATCCTTATAGAGAACACCGAGAGCCGCAAGCAGCTTGAGAACCGCAACAACGCAATGCGACTGCTGAAGTCGCAGCTCTACGACCGTGCCATGAAGAAACGTCTTGAAGCACAGGCAAAGATTGAGGCAGGAAAGAAGAAGATAGAGTGGGGTAGCCAGATTCGCAGCTATGTCTTCGACGACCGACGTGTGAAGGATCATCGTACAAACTTTCAGACGACCGACGTTGATGGTGTAATGGACGGCAAAATCGACGGTTTCATCAAGGCTTACCTCATGGAGTTCCCGGTGAATGAGGAAGAATAAAGTTCAAGGAAAGGCTCTTTCCTGTTCCCCCAAGGTGAAGAGAAGGGGGTAAAGACGTATGTTCGAACCTTGAAAACTCCAACAAAGGAAGCGGAAAGACGAATGCCTTGAACTCCAGAAATTGAGTACAAACGAAACTTAAATAAATAACTTAAAACTTTATAGATATGAGCAAAAAAGGACAGGCTCGCCGTGCAGCCTATGAGGCACGCCAGGAGAAGGAAGGAAAGAAAGTAGTCAATTGGATTTTTGCAGTGCTTGTGATACTTGCACTTTGTTTCATTGCCTATTCAATGATAATTGTAATGTAACAATGAGTGGCGTGGAGATAGAACGCAAGTTCCTTGTTCTCAACGACTCCTACAAGTCGTTGGCTACTTCTTCAACTCACATCAAGCAAGGCTACATCTGTAGCGACCGCGGGCGTACCGTAAGGGTGCGAATCCGCGGTCGGCAGGCTTTCCTAACCATCAAGGGACCTTCGTTCGACGATGGTCTCAGCCGTTATGAGTTTGAGAAGGAGATAACCATCGACGAGGCAGAACAACTCTTCCGACTCTGCGAGCCGGGTGTTATTGACAAAATGCGCTATCTTGTGCCTGCGGGTAGCCATGTCTATGAGGTTGACGAGTTCTATGGCGACAATGCAGGGCTTGTCGTGGCTGAGGTTGAACTGTCGTCAGTAGATGAGAGTTTTGAAAAGCCCGCCTTCGTTGGTGATGAGGTCACTGGAGATAGGCGCTATTACAACTCCATGCTTACTCACTCTCCCTACAACACTTGGGATTGATGGCACAGCTATATCGCTATTAAACTTTCCCCTTTCCTTTGGCATAGACAAATCCAACCACACCCGCCAACATCACGCCGAGAGTATTGGCAAGCAGGTCGTACCAGTCGCCGCCTCTCCTGCCTCCAGTGCAGTATTCCTGTAACAGCTCGATTATTCCACTCATTATTATAAGCAGAGCCACCGCCAGTGCCATCATCTTTTTCATGTCCACTTTTGTGTGCCTTATAAGGTATTCCATCCAGATGACACTTGCCGTGAGTCCATACATTGCCACGTGTGCCCATTTGTCGATGAAGGGTACGTCCTCTACTCCCGTCTCTGGCACATTGCAGAATGACAGGTACCATATCATCACGATACATGCCATTGAAAAGGGGTATTTTCTAAGGTCAACCCTTAAAAAACTTACTAACTGAATTGTTTTTTGCATATTATTTCTACAATTTGGTGCAAAATTAAGAAATTATTTATACTTTTGCAAACAAATTGAGAGAAAATAACTATGGCACAATTGGAAAGAGCGAATTTTGGTAGCAAATTGGGAGTAATTCTTGCCACTGCAGGCTCTGCAGTGGGCTTGGGCAACGTGTGGCGTTTCCCATATATGGCAGGAGAGAATGGTGGTGCGGTATTCATCATTCTGTATGTAATATGTGTCCTCATGCTTGGTCTTCCATGCATGATTAGTGAGTTCATTATCGGTCGCCATGCGCAGTCGAACACGGCTCGTGCCTATCGTAAGATGGCCAATGGCCGTCCGTGGCTTGTCATTGGCTATCTGAGCGTGCTCACGGGCTTCCTCATCACGGGCTATTACGCCGTGGTTTCCGGCTGGTGCCTTCAGTACATCTACGCCTCGCTTTTAGGGCATTTGCAAGGCGATCCGGAATACATTAAGCAGTATTTTGTCAGTTTCTCCACCGACACCTACAAGCCTATTCTGTGGACGGTCATCATTCTTGGCTTGACTCATTTTGTCATTCGACATGGAGTTCGTGATGGTATTGAGAAGGCTTCGAAAATGCTCATGCCCACGCTGTTCGTACTGCTTCTTGTCATAGTCGTATCGTCGTGCCTTTTGCCTAATGCCGGTGCGGGTGTGGAGTTTCTCTTTAAGCCCGACTTCTCTAAGCTGACTCCCGATGTCTTCCTTGGCGCACTTGGACAGTCGTTCTATTCGCTCAGCATCGGCATGGGTTGCATCTGTACGTTTGCCTCTTATTTCAGCCGCCAAACCAATCTCGGAAAGACTGCAATACAGATAGGAATCATCGATTCCATCGTTGCCATACTCGCCGGTTTGATGATATTCCCCGCCGCTTTTAGCGTCGGCGTAAGTCCCGACTCGGGTCCTTCGCTCATCTTCATCACACTGCCAAATGTGTTCCAGCAGGCATTCTCTTCCTTGCCTGTCGTTGGCTACATAATAGGCCTGATGTTCTATGCACTGCTGTCGCTTGCCGCCCTTACGTCGCTAATCTCGCTTCACGAGGTCAGTACGGCTTTCTTCCAAGAAGAGTTGCATCTCACGCGCAACAGTGCCGCCCTTATCGTCACCGTCAGCTGTTGTGTTATGGGTGCGTTCTGCTCGCTTTCACTTGGCGGCGTTGAGGGGCTGTCGTTCCTTGGACAGACGCTGTTCGATGTGTTCGACTTTGTCACGGGTCAGGTGTTCCTTCCCGTCTGTGGATTTCTCACTTGCCTTTTTGTCGGTTGGTATATGCCTCATAAGGTGGTGCGCGATGAGTTTACAAACTGGGGGACGATACGTGGCAGATTGTTCCATGTTTACATAATTTTTGTGAGATATGTCTGTCCGTTGTTTATATTGTTGATATTCATGCATCAGTTCGGACTTATTTAAATTCTTTTTCCTTATGCGCGATAGTTTCGGTTCAAAGATAGGTCTTATACTTGCCACGGCAGGTTCTGCCGTTGGCCTCGGCAACGTGTGGCGTTTCCCGTTCATGACAGGACAGAACGGTGGAGCCGCCTTCATTGTCATTTACGTCATATTCATTTTCCTTCTCGGCATTCCGGGCATGGTAAGTGAGTTTATTGTGGGTCGTCATGCCGCCTCCAACGCAGCGCGTGCCTACGACCTTCTGTCAAACGGCAAGCCATGGAAGCACGTGGGAGTGCTTGGCATTGTCACTTCCACCATTATTCTCGGATTCTATTCCGTTGTGGCAGGTTGGTGCCTACAGTATCTCTATGCCTCTTTTGTCGGCGAGATACTTGGCGATGCCGATTACGTAAGAAACTATTTCCTTACCTATTCGTCAGGTGTATGGCGTCCTATCCTCTGGGGTGTTGGCTTCGTGCTTCTCACTCATCTCGTAATTGTGCGAGGCATTCGCAAGGGCATCGAGCGGTTCTCAAAGATGATGATGCCCACATTGTTCGTACTCCTTTTGGTGCTTGTCGTAGCCTCCTGCATGTTGCCTGGTGCCATGGCGGGTGTGGAGTTTCTGCTGAAACCCGATTTCAGCAAGGTTGATAGCCATGTCATGCTTGCTGCGCTCGGTCAGGCATTCTTCTCGCTCAGTCTTGGCACGGCATGTCTTTGCACCTATGCCTCCTATTTCAACCGTAGTACCAATCTTGTTCGCTCTGCTTTACAGATAGCCGTCATCGACACTTGTGTTGCCATCCTTGCCGGCTTGATGATTTTTCCGGCGGCGTTTTCCGTAGGCATCAATCCCGATTCAGGCCCGTCGCTTATCTTCATCACTTTGCCAAACGTGTTTCAGCAGGCATTCTCTTCAATGCCTACCGTAGGCTATGTGCTTTCCATAATCTTCTATGCCTTGCTGTCGCTTGCCGCCCTCACCTCCACCATTTCCATGCATGAGATAGGCACAGCCTTCTTCCACGAAGAACTTCGAAAGTCACGCCACACGGCGGCGTGGTTCATCACCATCATAGCTTCCGCCATCTGTGTCGTCAGCTCGCTTTCCGTTGGCGCCTGCCCCGACTTGCAGCTTTTCGGCATGAGCATGATGGACTGCTTCGACAAGCTCACTGCGCAGATACTATTGCCGGCAGGAGGTTTCCTTACCTGTGTTTTCATAGGGTGGTTTGCCTCACGTCAGGTCATTTACGAAGAGTTTACCAACGAGTCGAAGGTCAATCGTTCCATATTCCGGTTCTATATGTTCTCCATACGTTTTCTCTGCCCAGTGCTGATTCTGTTGATTTTCCTCGATCAATTGGGTTTAATTTAGGGTTTTGGTAAATGTCGCGTAGGTATTATTATTCAAGTGCCGACCGAAGGGCAATCCTCGTCGTCGTGCTGCTCGTTGTGGGCTTTTCTGTTGCCATGCTTCTGTTTCGTGAGCATGGTTCAAGTTCTGCAATATTGGTCGCCGACTCCACTTCTACCGATTATTTAGGTCTCCGTTTGCCACGCAACCCCCATCGTGACGTTCACGTTCCCGACTCGCCTCAGGCGTTGTTCGCCTTTGATCCCAACACGGCAGACAGCACCGCACTGTTGCGCTTGGGTCTTCAGCGTTGGCAGATTGCCAACATATATAAGTACCGAAGCAAAGGAGGCGTCTATCGCAAGCCGTCAGACTTTGCACGGCTCTATGGTCTTACTGTCCATCAGTATCGACGTCTTGAGCCATATATCCGCATATCTGCCGAGTTCACCACTCCTGCCTCGTCGTTGTTCGCTGAAGAAACTCACAAAGGCGTTCCCGACTCTGCTGACGCTTCGTTTCGCCGCCGTGTTCCGAACAAGATAGGTTCAGGTGAATATGTTGACATTAATGTTGTCGATACGTCGCAATTGAAGCGTGTTCCTGGCATCGGTAGCTACTATGCCCGTCGGATAGTGCAGTATGGAGAGCGTCTTGGCGGTTACGTTAGTGTCAATCAGCTCGATGAAATCGACGATTTCCCAGCCGCAGCTAAATCTTTCTTCACCATTTCCACAACATCGTCGCCTCGGAAGCTTAAAGTCAACAAACTCACCCTTGTCCAGCTTCGTCGCCATCCTTACATCAGCTACTATCAAGCACGAAGCATCGTTGACTATCGCCGCCTGCATGGCCCCTTCCACTCTCTTGACGACCTTGCCGCCCTTCCCGACTTCACCCCCGCCGACATCCAGCGCCTCGCCCCCTACATAGAGTTCTGACAATCAACCGCCCCCTCTTATAAATATGTAAGGATAGCATATCTGATAATATAACGTTCTCCTTTTCAGATTTGACTGAAGTAGGTGTATTGACTGTACCTGTCGAGGCTGTTGATACATATAAGAAGACTGATGGCTGGAAAGACTTTAATGTTCTGCCAATGGCTTACACCATTACCATAACTCCACCGTCAAGCGGAACGATAAAGATATACTACACCGACACCGAAGAGGAGATACCGCTTGTGGACGGAGTGTTTAAGGTAACGTGAGTTCGACGAAATTCATCGACTTGTATAAGCCAGATATAAAGAGAATTTCGTCGGAACTGTTCAGCGATTAATTTTTAACCCCAG
>JBJEKR010000124.1:0-12432 GCA_051878735.1 Prevotella sp.
CCATAGCATGCGCTGCCGCTGCCCCAGTTGTACATCACGCAGTTGCGGAAGTCAACGCGCTCGGCATCAACAGTGTTTATGTATTTGCTGGTGTCATAACCAGTCCACTTGTATCTGGCACCGTTAAAGCGAGGCGCACGATTTTCGACATGGGCTATGAAATTATGATGGAACGACGCTTCTTTACCTCCCCATATACCGCCATAGCTGTGTGCTCCCTTTCCGTGGCCTGCATTTGCAAGACCTTCGGTTACGTTGCACCATTGCATGGTGAAGTCCTTGTTGTCGTAAAACGAAGCCACCTCGTCAATGCTCCATGAGAACGAGCAGTGGTCAAGAATGATGTTCTTGCGCTGGCGTCCCCATGTGGCGTCAGCACCGTCGTTCACGTCCTTAATCTGAGAACGGCGTGAGCGGATAAAACGAACTATGACATTGTCGCAGTTTCCGAAATACAAAGTATAGTAGCGTAGTGTGATACCGTCGCCGGGAGCTGTCTGTCCTGCTATAGTGGTGTTGGAACTGACGTTGAGCTGCGACTTGAGATCAATATATCCGCTAACGTCAAACACAATGGTCTTTGTGCCCGATTGAGACAAAGCCCAGCGCAGCGAGCCTGTGCCGCTGTCCTCAAGATTTTTTACGTGAATCACTTTGCCGCCACGTCCACCTGTGGTGTAACGACCAAAACCTTCAGCTCCTGGGAAAGCTGGAGCCTGCGCGGAAACGACTCCCGTGCAGGCTGCCAACATTGATATTATTGCAAATCTTTTTAGTATCATTTATGATAATTCTATAGTAATTATTTTTTCTCGTACTCCAATGAAGCCCAGATGAACGGACCTACACCTTTAGCGTCGTTATCGCGCACTGGTTCACTGAGATAATAGTCATAAGAGCCGTCGCGACGCTTGTTTTCCTTTACGTTTGGTGCAGCCTTCTTAACAGCTTCGCTCATACCAGGACCAAGGCCAGCGACAGCGCAGCAGTTGGTCAATGATATTGTTTTGTCTGCATTTACCCTTATGAAGTTCTTGATGATTCCCTCGTAAGCCTTTTTGCCGGCTTTGAGATATTTCTCGCCAAGATAGCCTTTGTTGTATGCTTTCAGCATGACATAGGCGAACATTGCCGAACAGGTGGCTTCGAGGTAGTTGCCCTCACGCTCTGGAGAGTCCATCACTTGATACCAAACGCCAGTCTTCTTGTCTTGCCACTTTATTACTGCGTCAAGGTCTTTTCTCAGCAGCTCTATCACCTCACCTCTGCGGCTGTAGTCCTCAGGCATGGCGTCGAGCAGTTCTATCAGAGCCATTGTGTACCAGCCCTGTGCGCGACCCCAACAGTGCTGTGAGAGTCCTGTTTCCTTGTCTGCCCAGAACATATCGTGAGTCTCGTCCCAAGCGTGGCGGTTGAGTCCTGTCTTTGGGTCAAGGGTGCGCTCGTAGGTCTTGCTTATTTGGTCAACGGCATCGTTGTAGATCTTCTCTGCTTTCTTGGGCTTCAGCAACATTCGGGCTGTCAATGCACGATAGGGCAGTCCCATGAAGATTCCGTCGAGCCACACTTGATAGGCGTAGATTGCCTTATGCCAATACACACCCTCTTTGGTGCGTGGCTGTTTGTCGAGCTGCTTCATGAGGGTCTGCATCGCAGTGAGATTCTTGGCTTCTGGATATTTCTCATACATGCGGGCAACGAAGTGTCCTGTGCGGATTTGGTCAAGATTGTAGTCTTCCAGTTTGTAAGAACGAATCTCACCCTTTGCGTTGATCATAGTGTCGGTGTATAACTGGCAGTATTTGCGGATATCTTCACCACCATATCTAAGATAGGTGTCGAGCATGGCTTCGAGTTCGATGCCCATCACGTAGCTCCATCGAGGTTTCTTGGCGAAGTCGAGTAGGTAAGGCTGTGGCACGCGTTTCATTTCTGAATAGGTGAGCCATTCGCTGTAGTTCTTGTATGGCTTTTCCTGCAAGCAGAGCGAGCCATTGATAAATAGGTTGTCAAACTTTACGTTACGGGTCTTGCCTGTGATCTTGTTACCTTGCTGGACACCATTAAAGTGGCAGTTCTTTACGTTAATGTCATATACGTTTGTGATAGAGTCAAGAGCTACGACAAGAACGCCATACTTGCTTTTCTGACAAGTGATGTTCTCTATATTCACGTTGCGTACTATTGGGGCAAAGCCGCGGCAGCAGATTTCTTTTGGCTCATAGTCAAGGTTGATTTTCAATACAGACTCTCCGCATTGTCCTACTTCAATGTTGCGTGCGTAGATGTTTTCTATTATGCCGCCTCGGCAAGTATTTGTCTTTATTCTTACCACGCGGTCAAGGTCTGGAGAGTCCATCTTGCAGTTTTCTGCAAACAAATTGCGGCATCCGCCAGTAATCTCACTACCAATCACCACGCCTCCGTGGCCATTCTTCATAATACAGTTGCGGATGATGATGTTCTCGCTTGGCTTATTCCATACGCGGCCATCGTTGTTGCGTCCGCTTTTTACGGCAATACAGTCGTCACCTGTGTTAAAAAAGCAGTTCTCGATGAGCACACCGTCGCACGACTCTGGGTCACAGCCGTCGCCGTTAGGTCCGTCGTTAGTAATTTTCACGCCGCGTACAGTTATGTTCTTCGATAGCAATGGGTGGATAACCCAAAACGGGGAGCGAAGCAGTGTTACGTCTTCAATCAGTATGTTCTCGCAAAGATAAAGGTTTATAAGCTGAGGACGAAGTCCGTCCTGTGCCGTGAAACGGCGCTCTTTCATATCAACACCGTCCTCCGCATATTTCAGCAGTTGGGCACGTGCTCCCATGTTTTGGCCCACCTCGCCATTCTTCCATCCGTAAGTGTCTTTGCCACACCATTTCCACCATGTGGCATTTTCTCCGCCACCATCAATGATTCCCTCGCCAGTGATGGCAATATCCGTCTGCTTGTAGGCGTAGATGCATGGTTGTAGATTGTAGCAGTCGAGGCCTTCCCAGCGTGTAGGAACAATAGGGTAAAGCTCTGGTTGGAATACAAACTGTAATATGCCACCTTTCTCAACGTGAAGATTCACTTTGCTCAGCAGAGTGATGGCACCTGTGTTGAATGTACCTTCGGGAACAACAACGCGCCCGCCTCCTGCTTTTGAGCAAGCGGCAATGGCCTTGTTTATTGCCTTTTGGTTAACGGCAGCCGTAGCATTGGTTTTAGCACCATATGCTGTAATGGCATAGGTCGCATCCTTAAACTCAGGTTGTCTGATACTCTGTTCGATTTGTTTGTACTGTGTCTCCCAAGCATCGGCAATAGCCGTCAATGGGAATAACAAAAATGCAATAAATAATTTGAAGTGCTTCATAAATTGTTTTTATATTTGTTTTCAGTTTTCATCTGTCGGCGGCAAAGATACGAAAAAAAAACCATAAACAAGCATTTTTTACTATTTTTTCAAACATAAATAAAAAATCCCCTCGTTTCAGTCAAATAAACAAGGGGAACATTTCAGAACTTAAGCCTAAGCTCCATGCCTGCCTGAATCGGTGTACCTCTTTGTGCGAAAGAACGTTTCACTCCATCGGCACTGCTATTGACGAGGAAAGTATTGTAACCAGTATCAGTAAGGTTACGTCCCCAGATGTCGAGATCAATGCGTCCGAAGTCTAATGTAATGTGTGCACCAACCACGGCATAGAAGTCCTGCCTGTATGCATTGTCGGAATCCCAATATGCAGGACCATTGCCAATCACATTTGCCCCGACCACTATGTTGTGGAGCGTGGAGGTGGCTATCGTGAATCGGTAGTCGGCTGTTATACTCATGGTGTGAGCAGGAATGAATGGCACTTTCTTTCCACGGTAGTCAACCTTATTGTAGCTAAGGCTTCCATCCTCATTGCGAGATGAGATGCTATCGGAGTAGTTGCGAAAGGTGGAATTGGTGAAGCCGTATGTCGCTCCCCATGTGAGCCTATCGTCGAAGGCACTGCCGCGGAGTGTCAGCTCCATGCCACAGCTTGCGCTTCTTCCTGCATTTACCATCATTCGTCCATAACCGTAGTTGCCAGCCATCACTGAGAGTTGCTGATTCTGTATGCGCATATAGAATCCGGCAATGTCAGCATGTACACGACCTCCAAACATATTGAGATGTAAACCAGCTTCGTAGTTCCAACTCTCTTCTGGCTTGTATGATATGGTGTTGTTGACGTTCTCGTAGTCTGATTCTGAGTGATTGATGGTCATATCTCCTTTCATCAATCCCGCCATTTGAGAACCAAGACTACGCTGTTCTGTTTGGAAGATGTCGGAAAACATTTGAAGATTATATCCTCCTGCACGGAATCCTTTGCTTACTACGGCATAGATATTGCCGGAATCGTTAATTTGGTATGTGAGTGCAAACTTGGGAAGTAGTTGGTCATAGCCTTCCGACGTTGATGATTGCAACAAACTGGTATAGCGACTGTCGAACTTTACCGGTCGCCCCATTAGCTGTGCGTCGCAAGCAAGGCGAAACGTGGAGTAGGTGTCGTAGTCTATTTTTATATTCTGGTGGTCATATCTGAGGCCAAGGGTGAAGACGAGACGAGAAGACAGCGATATGTTGGACTCGTGGTATAAGCCAATGTTGAGCTGTGGCGTATGGAACTTGCCTGGAACGTTATTATCGCTGAGTGTCATCAGTTTTGAGAAAGTTTCGGGCATGCCAAGGAAAGAGAGTATCGAGCGGTTCATGTCTTCGCCAAAATACACGGGTCCCAACGTTCTGAGCCACTTGTGGCTGAAAAATATGCCAGACGTGTGATGCCAAGCCGACTCACCAGTGGAACGAAAGGTAAACTCTTGCGTGAGAGCATTCATTTTCTGCATTTGTTCAAGACGCATGTAGTCAGCCGACACATAATCCTGATCCATCAGCATTTTGTCATCGACATACTGGTGACTCGTTGTTGAGGAGAGCATTGCAGACGGCAGATGATAAATAACGTTGAGTCCTGTGGTTACCATTTGTCGGCGATAGCCGTTGTTGAATGTGGAATAAGGTTCGTTGAACACTTTTGTAATGTTGTCGTACTCACCGTATGGGAAAGCGTCTTGATTGACGTACTGGTAGTCGGCAGTGAGGTCGAGTGTCAGCTTGTCATTGGGCATCCACATAAGGCGTGCTTTGCCTCCAGCCTCATTGCTAACATCGGCACGCTTGTCGATAAATGTGTTGCGGAAAAAACCTTTCTGTCCATTATAGAATACTGCTGTGGAAAAAGCAAAATGTTCAGATGGGCGATGATAATGTGCCACCTCAACATTAGAGCATAAGCCTGTGGCAATACCCATGCGAAGATCAGTACCCTGATAGTTCATAGGATTTTTGGAATACATGCGGATTATGCCTCCTTCTGCATTGATACCGTAGAGTGTTCCTTGTGGGCCACGCAAAACGTCGATGCGGTCAGTTTGATAGAAATGACGATTGAATGAGCTTTTATCGACAAGAGGAATGTTGTCGTAATAGACTCCCACGGCAGAAGAACCTATCCTGGATCCAATACCTCTTATATATGTCGTCGAAGTGAGACGTGAGCCATACTGTGGAACGGCAAGGGTAGGGACATAACCAGCCAACTGGCTCATGCTTTTTATACCCAATCTGCTTAATTCCCTATCGGTGAATACGGTGCTACTAAGCGGTTGGCGACGCAGACGCGTCACTTCCTTGGGTTGTGAGATTACTACAAACTCATCAAGGTCAACAACTCGCGATGTGTCTATTCTCGTCTCCATAAGTGGAGTTGACGAAAAATTATCGACATTTTCTGAGAGTGATGCCAAAGGCAGTGCGGACAGTCCCACCAATACAACAAATGTTCTAATCATTTTGTTCTTTTTTTCAAATTCGCTGCAAAGGTATGGGAATTATACTGTTCGTACAATCCCTATTTATATGGATTTTGTGGAAAAAGGGGCGCAAAATGCAAAAAACGAGCGGAAAAGTTTGGTTATGACAAGAAATAATGCTACATTTGCGGTCAGAAAATACTGTTATATTACAATTATGGACAAGGACTCGCTCAGACAACGCATAGGAAATTCGGCAAGGCTGAAACACTTTCTCCACATACTGATAATGAATCAGAGGCTCACACGTCCAAGGTGGTTCGTAAGGCTTCTCGCTCCATTATATCAGAAGCGTGCATTGTCGGCAAAGATATACAAAAGTGTGAGAATGGACACTCCTCCTTACAGAAAGTTTGTTATCGGAAAGCGGAGCGTAGTGGAGTCATACTCATGTATTAACAATGCCGTTGGAGATGTGACAATTGGCGACTTTACACGAATTGGACTACATTCAACCATCATAGGCCCTGTAGCCATAGGCTCACACGTTAATCTGGCACAAGGAATCACCGTCAGTGCACTAAACCATAACTTTAGCGATAGCGATAAACGTATTGACGAGCAAGGAATTGAAACTAAACAAATAATAATTGAAGACGATGTCTGGATAGGAGCAAATGCTGTCGTACTGGCAGGTGTGACAATAGGCCATCACTCGGTAGTTGCTGCAGGAGCTGTCGTCAACCGCGATGTTCCACCACATTCTTTAGTTGCTGGTGTTCCAGCAAAAGTAAAACGAAATATTTGACTTACTGACATGAAAATAGGAATAGAAGCACAACGCATTTTCCGTAAGAAAAAGCATGGTATGGATTATGTAGTTTTGGAGGAAATAAAGCAATTGCAGTGCATGGACAAGCACAACGAATATTTCATATTCGTCAAGCCTGGACCTGACCATTGTCTTCAGAGCACCTTCAACTGTCATGTAATTGAAGTGAAATGTCCTTCTTATCCATTGTGGGAGCAATATGCGCTACCGAAAGCCGCAAGACACTGTGGCGTTGATTTGCTGCATTGCACGAGTAACACTGCACCTATATGGTGTGACATTCCATTGGTACTCACCCTTCACGACATCATCTTCCTGGAACCGCGCGACAAACAGAACAGGTCTCTCTATCAGAATATGGGGTGGGTGTATAGGCGATTGGTTGTGCCTCGAATACTGAAAAAATGCAAGCAGATCATTACCGTGTCGAACTACGAGAAAGGCAATATCATGAACAAATTGGGATTGCCTGACAATAAGGTTACGATGATTTACAATGGCTACAACGAATGGTTTACTCACGTGGAAGATAGGAATGGAGTAGTGGACAAGTACATTGCCGACAAAGACTATTTCTTTTTCCTTGGAAATACCGATCCAAAAAAGAACTCCGAACGTACAATACTTGCCTACGCAAACTATCTAAGACAATCGGAGGTGAAACGCCGACTTCTTGTAGCCGATTTGAATCGAGAAGAGGTTGACGACATCCTTCGGCGTAACGGTCTTTCGGACATTGCGGGACAAATTGTCACTTCCGGATATATAAAGAATCAGGACCTTCCGTATATTTACAGTCGAGCGTTCGCTTTTCTATACACCTCATTAAGGGAGAGTTTTGGCATCCCTCTGCTTGAGGGAATGGCATGCGGCACGGCTGTTATAACAAGCAATACCTCGTCTATGCCGGAAATAGCTGGTGAAGATGCGGCATTAGTCAATCCAGAAGACATTGACAATATGGCATCAATGATGTTGAGACTTGAGCGCGACGAGGCTTATCGCATGGAGATAGTTCAAAAAGGGCTGCAGCGAGTAAAAATGTTCTCGTGGAGGAATACGGCGGAACGCCTTCTCAACGTGTATGTAAACTGTTAGCAATAGCTTTCGCTTGAAGAGTTATCTTCAAATTCAATCATTAGTTGCTCAGCTTCCTTCGACAACTTGTTGAGTCGATAGTAGCCTCTTGTATCCATACGTTCCAAAAAGGAAGAGGGAGTTTTTGAGTTTCTTAATACATACTGTTGCACATGGCGATAAACGTCATCGTAATCGGGAGAAAAGAAGAAAGTGTTGCTAAGGTTATATACGCTTTTTACAAGATTACGAAGCGATATACCCTTACTGCCCATCTTCACAAGAACTTCGATGATGTATTTGTCGTATGTTACCATTTTAATAAAAAAAAGGCCGGAAACAAATGTTACCAGCCTCTTTTTAATCTATCGAAAAATTAAGCTAATGTAACCTTACCCTCAACAGACACGATCTTGCCCTCCTTGAAGAGCCAACCTGCACCGAGAAGTACCTCAGCTTCAGAAATCTTCGATGCCTTTGCTATTTCAGATACAGTCATTGCACCTTCTGAAGCAGCAAGTGCCTGATATACGTCACCAGCCTTGAAACCAGCGTTCTCTGCGCTAAGTTCTAAAACGGTCTTCTTTGCTGTGCCACAAGTTCTCTTTGTTGTGGTAGCCTTCTTAGTTGCAGTTGTCTTTACTGCAGTTTCCTTCTTTGTTGTCTTCTTTTCTGCCATAATGCTAATAATAAAAAAACCTATTAAGTATGGATCTCTCTCTTGATCCGATGCAAAATTAAGTTAATTATTTCAAATGGCAAAATATTTTAGCAACTAAAATGGTCTTTTTTCAGTTTAGTTGCACAACATCTTGTTTTTTTTGACGTATATCAATCGCGACTGTCTCTATTCTTGACGTAGGTCAATCTTAAGTTGCAGTTCTTCAAGCTGTTTCGGATCAAGTTCACCTGGAGCATCAAGCATTACATCACGACCGCTATTGTTCTTCGGGAATGCTATGCAGTCGCGAATTGAGTCAAGGCCAGCCATGATGCTTACGAAGCGATCGAGACCAAACGCCAATCCTGCATGTGGTGGAGCACCGTATTTGAACGCATTGATAAGGAAGCCAAATTGCGCCATTGCACGTTCAGGAGTGAAACCAAGTATCTTGAACATCTTTTCTTGAAGTTTACCATCGTGAATACGGAGACTACCTCCACCAACTTCTATTCCATTACAAACGAAGTCGTATGCCTTGGCACGTACCTGCTCTGGATGTTCGTCGAGAAGTGGTATATCGTCAGGATTAGGCATGGTGAATGGATGGTGAGTGGCCATAAGGCGTTGTTCTTCATCGCTCCATTCGAAGAGAGGGAAATCGACAATCCATAGACACTCAAACTTGTTCTTATCGCGAAGCCCAAGTCTGTCGCCCATCTCCAAGCGCAGCGTGCATAGCTGTGTACGTGTCTTGTTTATCTTGTCACCACTGAGAATTAGAACCAAATCACCGTCTTTTGCTCCCATCTTCTCCTTCACTTGCTGCATCACCTCTGGTCCATAGAACTTGTCGATGCTTGACTTTACCGTACCGTCTGCATTAAACTTGATATACACCAAGCCTTTAGCTCCTACCTGTGGGCGCTTTACGAAGTCGGTAAGCTGATCAAGCTGCTTTCGTGTATAGCCTGCACAACCAGGAACACAGATACCTCCAATGTATTCCGCTTGGTCAAAAACAGGGAAAGAGCCTGTCTTCAGCACGTCCATAAGTTCCACAAACTCCATACCAAAACGCAGGTCTGGCTTATCGCTACCGAAACGGCGCATTGCCTCATGCCACGTCATCTGCTGAAGTTTGGCAGGAAGCTCCACGCCGCGCACCTCCTTGAAGAGACAACGTGCCATGTCTTCAAAAAGGTCAATGACATCTTCTTGGTCAACGAAACTCATCTCGCAGTCAATCTGCGTGAACTCAGGCTGTCTGTCAGCACGCAAATCCTCGTCGCGGAAGCATTTCGCTATTTGGAAATATCGGTCAAAACCGCTGACCATCAACAATTGCTTTAATGTTTGTGGACTCTGCGGCAAGGCGTAGAACTGGCCAGGATTCATTCTTGATGGAACAACGAAATCGCGTGCACCCTCGGGGGTTGAACCGATCAATATTGGCGTCTCTACCTCTATGAAGTCTTTTGAGTCGAGGAAATTGCGGATGATGATGGTCATACGGTGGCGTAGCTCGAGATTTTTGCGTACACAAGAACGACGAAGGTCGAGATAACGATATTTCATACGTATATCGTCACCACCATCTGTATTGTCCTCAATGGTAAATGGAGGTGTTACGCTGTCGCTCAAAACAGTCAGCTGGCGTACAATGATTTCAATCTCTCCTGTAGGGATGTTTTTGTTCTTGCTTTCGCGTTCGCTTACAGTACCTTTCACTTGAATGCAAAACTCGCGTCCCAGTTTGTTGGCACGTTCACAGAGCTCAGCGTCATTAGCCTCGTTGAATACGAGTTGGGTGATGCCATAGCGGTCACGCAAATCAACGAAAGTCATTCCTCCCATCTTTCGTGTGCGCTGTACCCATCCAGCCAGAGTTACCTCTTGACCAGCATCCGAGAGTCGAAGCTCTCCACATGTTTTAGTTCTATACATATTTATATATTATAATTTAAGTATTATTTCGTTTCTTCTATCCACAAATCACGCAGATTGACTTCTTTGGCCATCTGTAGGAAATCCGAACGGATCGAGATAGCCTTTCTCCATGCCTCTGTCTTCAATAGATGTGCAGGAAGGGAAATCTTCCATTGGCCTAAAGATTCAAGACGGTCTGTCATAAGACCTAACGAAAGGTGTTGGGGACTCATTGCAGGCATGAAGCGTGGCATCTCGCCTTTTTCGTCGCTTGTCATCTCGCACACAAGATTTGCCTCTTGCATCTCATAAAGTAAGTCGTTGACTATTCGTATGGGGATGTGGGTCATGTCACGCAAGTCCTCAGCAGAGTAGGGACGCCCACCAGCGTCATGGCGTCTGCAAATGCAGGACAACATGAGTGCACATAACATCAACTTGTAACGATGACTTATGTCGCGAGTAGTGGTATTTAGGTCGTAATAGTCAAAGTACTGACTGGTGTAGCATAGTTCTGCCCCGAAGAGGCATATCGTCCAACTTATCTGAAGCCATAACATAAATAAGGGCAAGGCAGCGAAAGAGCCGTATATGGCATTATAGCTTGACACCCATATCTGAGAGTTTATGTATGCCAACTGTAAAAGTTGCATTGCCACACCTGCCATTATTCCAGGCACTATGCAATAATAAATACGCACATGAGTGTTGGGAACAAATACATATAGTCCGATGAACAACAACGACATGATAACGTATGGTAGCAAGTTAATTAACAGGCTTACCGTTGGCGTCACTACATGTAGATAGGGCATGGAGTGGGCAACGGAAGTGAGGAAGAAACTCAAGCCAGACATAATCACAATTGCTATCGGAAGTAGGAATAGCATGGCCATATAATCAGTGAAAGTGCGAAACAAAGACCTGGCCTTCTTTACTTGCCATATTCCATTAAAGGCACTTTCTATTGTCATTACCAACATCAATACGGTATATAACATAACAACAAGACCGACACCAAGGAATACGCCACTCTTGGTGTGGACAAGATAGCTATTGACAAAACCTATTATGGTGTCGGCTACTGCTGGCTGTGAACTGAATGCTTCCCTGAACCATACCTCGATATATTTACTGTATCCAAAACCGCGAGCCACGGCAAAAACAACAGCCATTATCGGAACAATGGCAAGCATGGTAGAGTAGGTTAGGGCAGATGCCTCACCTACAACCCTCTTTGCCGTGAAGAACCTTACGGCAAGCATCAGACGACGCCATGCCTTGGCAACTACTTGTTTTATAATATCTCGATACACTATATTATACTCTAATGCGAATATGGTTCATAAAGAAAAAGGAAGCACTGCCCCTATAAGCCGGGTTCTGTTCACCACAAGACAGTGGTGCGCCTGTCATTTATCTAATCCGCATGTCGCCACACGGCTTAAGCATTCTACCCTCCATCGTAGCGCGTGGCTATTGGGCGGACAACCCTTTTGACGATGGTTTACATGAACTTGCAGCCCCCAGAAGACACAGCCCGACGATCACCCGACGACTGGTGGTCTCTTACACCACCTTCTCACCCTTACCACACATGTAGCATGGCGGTTATTTTCTTCTGCCTTATCCTGCTGTCACCAACAGCTTCCACTTTCAGAAGTGGGGCGTCCTATGCTGCCCGGACTTTCCTCTCGTGTGCCTTGAGGCTACACCAGCGACAAGCCGTGGCAGTGTTTCCGAGTGCAAAGTTACTGATATTTGGCTTAAGAACAAAATAAAACCCATTTTTTTTTTCGAAAAGGTTAAGTTGTTACGTTGTTAACTCCATTTTTTCGACCTCAGTATCCTTAACTCCATAAGATTCCCTATAAAAAATGGCATGCATTTAGATATTAAACCTGCGCAGTGCGGTATCTTTGCCTTTTATGTTGAAATACTTTCTGAAGCCTTATTTTAGAGAAGTAGTAGTTACTTTGCCAGAGAATATATACTAACTTTGCCGATGGAGTATATCATCTTTGAAAAATCAGTCAAAGCACGTCTTTTCGTCGAACTCACGTTAAATTTTGCCATAATGCATTTTTTCGAGAGA
>JBJEKR010000125.1:0-47578 GCA_051878735.1 Prevotella sp.
GGCAAAAAACAATACCCTCCAAACATTTCTACAAAAAACTTAATATATTTAACATCGATTAACTTATATCATTCATTTAAAGGGGAAAACTATCCACTCTTTAACAATTATGGTCGAAACATATTAAGATCGTTTCTTTTCAATGAGATAGGATAAAAAACATTCATACCTTTTATATATATAAAGAAATATACATTTTTATTTTGTTTTTTGCAAACTTATTATTATCTTCGCAGCCACAATGGACACAATGACAAAGGAACAAAGGCATCGCATCATGGCTTCAATTAGGTCGAAAGACACAAAACCCGAGCTTATAGTGCGAAAATATCTATGGAGTAGAGGATTTAGGTATCGTTTGAATAATCCCCGACTCCCTGGACATCCAGACATTGTGCTAAAAAAATACCGCACATGCATTTTTGTCAACGGTTGTTTTTGGCATGGTCATTCAAGTTGCTCCTACCATACTATTCCAAAAACCAACATTACATTCTGGAGAAACAAAATAGAACGCAACAAACAACGTGACATAGAAGAGCAGAAAAAACTTGCTCAAATGGGGTGGCATTGCATTACAGTATGGGAATGTGAACTAAAGCCACAAAAACGTGCCCAAACACTTGAGTCCTTGGCCTTTACATTAAACAAAATATACATCCAAGATCATACACGTCAATATGAAATTAAAGAACAAAATGACTGGGGAATAGTTGCAGAGGATCTGCATAATAAAACGGAAAAATGATATTATGTTCTCACTCATAGATGTATGTTCTTATTTTTGTTACAAACACTAACCCCAACAGAGACAAGCGACATGCTAAACGAACATCGGCATATGTAAAGGAACAAAAGACTTATTGAAAAGTCTCAATATCACTTTTCTCGTCAGCCGACATACGACGCAAGGTGACATAAAAATAAAGCGACTTAGATTGGGCGCGTTGTTTATAAGCCACTCCCCCAAGTTTTACGGCTTGCATCCAACCGTTGTTGACTGATATTATTCTGAGAGCCATTTTTCCATCAGCATATACAGTATTATTGGACTCATCATACCTCATTGAACGGACATTACAACCAGTTTTAGGCATATTTTTGATGAAAATGTACTCGCTAATCTTTTCGCCACTGATACAGTAACGACTTGGGCCTGAAACACCTTCCATTTCATCCCAGTAGTCGCGTTTGTCGAAATCTCCATTAGAATATATTTCGTGAGTATTTGTCTCCACCCATCCTGAATTGTTTATCATGGCCTCAAACTGTTCCCTGGAAATTTTTTGTTGCGTAACTGCTACAGGAACGCCTTCATCGTCAAACGAAAAAGTCTCGTCTTCGTTGCTACAAGACAGTAAAGCAATGGAAGTAACCATGACTATACTTGTGATATATATATAATGTAGAATTTTCTTCATATCTTTTCGTTTAAACCTCGGCAAAGATAGCGCATTTTTCCTTTGTCTCAACTGTTTCGATGTTAAATATCAATTTCATTATATCTTTTTAACAAAAAGAAGATAAAAGATACTATATTAATTCAAATCAAAGCCTATACCTATCATGACTATGAAATCCAACTGCAATAAAAGTGACAGCATTGCAAGAGTAGCTGTAAATTTTAACAATAGCAGAATTGTTACGAAAACAAAATGATTGTAATTGGATAGTGATGGTTACAAATCACATTTATTGACATTGTAACTGGAAGTTAACACATATGCAACACTTCTGTATTATAGATTAAATAACTTTGCAGTCGAAACAAAAAAAACACTAGTTTATGACTGAAAAAAAAGACAAGGTTCAATGCTCTTACGTAGAACGCGACCTAAGTTGGATGTACTTTAACCACCGAATTCTTCAGGAAGCCGAGAAGGTTGATGTGCCAGTTTTGGAACGCATGTCGTTCCTTGGAATCTATTCAAACAATCTTGACGAGTTCTTCCGTGTTAGGATGGCCTCTCTCAACCGCATTGCCATGACTAAGGAGAAATCTCTTAAACAAGATCGTGAGAAGGCAAAAAAAACCATAAAGGCGATAAACCACTTAAACACAAAATTCAACAAAGAATTTGAGTTAGCAGTTAATAACGTGACAAATAGCCTTAAGATGCATGGTATTAGAATTGTCAACGTTGATGAACTTGACGATGAACAACGTCTATTCATACGCCGTTTCTACCTTGAGCGTCTCAATGGGTCAACCAATCCGATATGGCTCTCTGAGATAAAAGAGTTAAGTGACACGGGCGACGACGGCATTTTTCTTGCCATAAAACGCACCAAGTGGCATCCTGATCGCAAGAAACCACGTATCGACTTTGCCCTTATAACACTTCCCGATAAGGAAGTTGGACGTTTCATTAGGTTGCCTCGCAGTGGAGGCTACGAAAACATCATGTATTTGGACGATGTCATCCGCTATTGTCTGCCCATGATTTTCATTGGAGGAGGTAAAGCTACTTACGAGGCCTATTCGTTCAAGTTCACAAAAGATGCAGAAATGGAGATGGACAACGACCTCGGCAGCGGCGTTATGCAGAAGGTTGCCAAAGGAGTAAAGAGCAGAAAAAGTGGTGAGCCCATACGTGTCATCTACGACGATGACATGCCTAAGGACTTGTTGAAGGAGATCATGTCCAAACTGAGCATTGACCAACTTGACACAATTGTAAGTGGTGGACGCTACCAGAACCACAAAGACTTGATGGCATTTCCCGACTGTGGTCGTCAAGAACTGAAATACAAGAAATGGACACCTATTCTCAAGCCTGAGTTGGAAACGGAAGAGAGCATACTCGACATCATTAGACGAAAAGATCGATTCATACATGTACCATACCACTCGTTCAACAGTTTCATCCGCGTGCTACGCGAGGCTGCATTGAGCAATGACGTAAAGGCAATAAACGTCACGCTCTATCGTCTTGCAAAAGTCTCAAAGGTTGTAAAGGCACTTATCTGCGCCGCACGCAATGGAAAGAAGGTCACCGTCGTAATTGAATTGTTAGCACGTTTTGACGAGGAAAGCAACATCAAATGGAGCAAGAGTTTACAGGAAGCAGGTGTAGAAGTGGTTTTTGGTGTTGAGGGGCTGAAGATACACTCCAAATTAGTACACATTTCATGTAAGAGTGGTGACATTGCCTGTATCGGAACTGGAAATTTCCACGAGGGGAATGCCAAGGTTTACACCGATTATATGATGATGACATCACGACCTTCAATAGTGCGTGAAGTTAAACGAGTTTTCGAGTTCATTGGGAAGCCTTTCAAGCCTGTTAGGTTCCGCGAGCTTCTCGTATCTCCAAACGAGATGAAGCCGAAAATTCTCCGTATGATTGGAGAGGAGATGAAGAACGCCAAAGAGGGCAAGGAGGCATGGATAAAAATCAAGATAAACCACATTACCGACCCTGACGTGACGGCCAAACTATATGAAGCCTCTCAAGCCGGTGTACGGATAGACATCGTCATTAGGGGAAATTGTTCGCTTGTTCCTGGCATAAAAGGACTTAGTGAGAACATCCATGCTATTGGCATCATTGATACCTATCTTGAACACTCAAGAATACTAATCTTTGCAAATGCAGGCAATCCACGCTTTTTCATTGGTAGTGCCGACTGGATGCCCCGCAATCTTGTAAATAGAATAGAAGTTATGACACCCGTTTACGACGAAGATCTACAAAACGACCTCATGCGTACCATCAACTACGGATTGCGCGATACTACAAACGGTCGCATCGTAGATGGACAAGGCACTAATGCAATACAGTCAGGGGAGAGTTTCCGTTCACAGGAAGAATTATATCAAAGCTACGAGAGAGGACAGAAAGACAATATTTAATTTTACATATTATGCAGAACAACAACTATGCTGCCATAGACATAGGTTCCAATGGCGCACGTCTATTGATAAAGAATGTCAGCGAAGACACAATGGGAAATGTGGAATTCTCCAAGGTACTTTTCCTCCGAATACCTTTACGACTGGGCAAGGATGTCTTCACACTCGGAGAAATCAGCGATGAGCGCGAGAGGATGATGATGTGCATGATTAAGAGCTACAAGCAACTCATGAAACTCTACAACGTTGTAAAATATAGAGCCTGTGCCACGTCAGCTATGCGCGATGCTAAAAACGGAACAAAAATTCTCAAAAAGATTAAGAAGGATACTGGCATAGAGATTGAGATTCTCGAAGGCAGCGAGGAAGCCCACATTCTCTACAACAACTCCATTGAAAGTGCGGATGCCAACAACGGCAACTACGCTTACGTTGACGTTGGCGGCGGCAGCACGGAAATATCCATGCTCAGCAATGGAAAACTCATCGGTAGCCATTCCTATAATGTGGGTACTTTGAGAATGCTCAGTGGAGCCGTAGATCCAAACGTCTTCGACCAAATGCGTTCCGACTTATATTGTTACGCTCAGAACTTTAGCGATATTGTCATCATTGGTTCTGGCGGAAACATCAACAAGCTGTCGCGCCTGTTCCACGACACAAACCGTAAAGGAAAGCGCAACATTCTGCCAGTTAAAAACCTTCAGCAGATTCACGACGAGATGAAACCCCTTAGTTTCCGCGAGAGAATGGACAAATATGGCCTTAAGCCAGATCGTGCCGACGTCATCATTCCAGCCTCAGAAATATTTCTTGTTGTGGCCAATGCACTCAACTGCACCGACATTAACGTCCCCAATATATCACTCGCCGACGGAATCATTGATGGACTCTACAAAGAAAAAAACAGTTAATTGTTTGGTATTTTCAATAATTAGTGGTATTTTTGCACCCAAACTATATAGTGCAAAAATATAATGAAGGAATTTGTAATATCAGAAGCAAAGACAGAGACTGCCGTACTCGTTGGACTGATAACGAAGGAACAGGACGAAGCCAAGACAAAAGAATATCTCGACGAACTTGAATTTCTTGCCGACACAGCTGGTGCTGTGACGGTAAAGAGATTCACGCAAAGGCTCAATGGACCAAGTTCAATAACATACGTTGGACAGGGAAAACTGGACGAGATACGACAGTTCATCAAGAACGAGGAAGATCAGGAACGCGAGGTGGGAATGGTCATCTTCGATGATGAATTGTCGGCAAAACAAATACGTAACATCGAGAAGGCACTTCAAGTGAAAATCCTCGACCGCACATCGCTCATTCTCGACATCTTCGCCATGCGTGCGCAGACATCAGAGGCAAAGACCCAAGTAGAACTTGCGCAACATCGATATATGCTACCACGCCTACAGCGTCTATGGACTCACCTAGAACGACAAGGTGGTGGTTCGGGAAGCGGTGGAGGCAAAGGTAGCGTAGGCCTTCGCGGACCTGGCGAGACACAGCTCGAGATGGACCGCCGCATCATCTTACAACGTATCACATTATTGAAGCAACGACTGTTAGAGATTGACAAGCAAAAGACAACCCAACGCAAGAATCGTGGTCGTCTGATTCGCGTTGCCCTCGTAGGTTACACCAATGTAGGAAAATCGACAATGATGAACCTTTTGTCGAAAAGCGACGTCTTTGCCGAAAACAAGCTGTTTGCCACACTCGACACGACTGTAAGGAAAATGGTAATTGACAACCTTCCCTTCCTTCTCGCCGACACAGTAGGCTTTATTCGCAAACTGCCTACAGATCTTGTTGATTCATTCAAGTCAACACTTGATGAGGTGCGTGAAGCCGACTTATTATTGCACGTAGTTGACATCTCCCACCCAGATTTCGAAGACCAAATAAAAGTCGTTGAAAAGACACTTGCCGACCTTGGCTGTGCCGACAAGCCTTCCATGATTATATTCAACAAGATTGACGCTTACACGTGGATTGAAAAAGAACCTGACGATCTCACTCCTGCCACCAAAGAGAACGCTACGCTCGACGATCTCAAACGCACTTGGATGGCCCGGATGAATGATAACTGCCTATTTATCTCGGCACGCGAGAAACAGAACATCGACGAGCTTCGCGACGTACTATACAAGAAAGTCAGGGAGTTGCACGTACAGAAATACCCTTATAACGATTTTCTCTACGAGGTGAATGAAGAATGATGAGTGAGAAGAAAGCAGTGGAAAATACCAAGTAAACAATACAGAATTAACAAATATGAGAAGCTTAACTGTTGACGAGATAAACATTCTCGAAACTAACGGATGCCGAGCCGAGGACTGGACCAGCATCAACGTGGCGGAAGACTTTTCGCCCGAATATATACGCGAAGTGGACTTCTATGGAGAAGTGACGCTTGGAGTTTTCAACAAATCCATACAGATCGACAATGGTTTCCAAAGACATTCTGGCATTATGCGTGCCGTTCTACGCGACGTCAGCATAGGCGATAATTGCCTTATAGAAAACATCGGCAACTACATTAGCCGCTATGACATTGGCGAGGAATGTGTAATTTCAAACGTAGGCATGATAGCCACAACCGACGAACCCACTTTCGGCCAGAACAACCAAGTAGCTGTGCTCAACGAGGCAGGTGACCCTAACATCATACTCTACGATGGACTTACGACACAAATGGCAGCCCTTATGATCCGCACATCGTCGAACAAGAAGGTGTGGAACAATATCGCCAAGATGGTGGAGAGACACGTCGATACTATTCTTCCTGAACGTGGCACCATAGGCTATCGGGCCAAGATTGCCAACACACGCGAAATAGTCAACGTCATCATTGACGACGACTGCGAGATAAATGGAGCATCTCTCCTTGTTGAAACAACTCTTAAGAGTTCTCCCGAAGCCAGCATTTTTGTTGGTCACGACGTAATATGCGAAAATACCATCGTACAGGCAGGAGCTTCTATAATCGACGGAGCCAAGCTCGGCAACTGCTTCGTTGGCGAGGCATGCCATATAGGACGAGGATTCTCCGCTGAAAGTAGTGTTTTCTTCGCCAATTCCTATATGGACAACGGTGAGTCGTGCGCAGCCTTCTGTGGTCCATTCTCTGTCAGTCACCATAAAGCCTCACTGCTCATCGGTGTTGACACATCGTTCTATAATGCAGGTTCGGCAACCAACTTCAGCAACCATGCCTACAAGATGGGGCCAATGCACTATGGCACACTCGAACGAGGCTCTAAGACAGCCAGTGGAGCCCACATCCTCATGCCAGCTACTATAGGTCCTTTCACCATGTGCATGGGAAAAATCCAGTCGCATCCTGACACATCTGCCCTACCCTTCTCTTATGCTATTGCAGAAGGAAGGTCAACGAGAATCATTCCTGGTGTCAATTTCTCCACTGTAGGCACCTATCGAGACATAATGAAATGGCCAAAGCGCGACAAACGCCCTGTTAATGGCCGACGCAGCATAGTAAACACCGACTGGCTCAACCCGTTTGTCATACAGCGCGTTGCCGAAGGTCGCAAGCTCCTTATGCAGATTGCTCCCACTTCCGACGAGTCGGAATATTCTACCGAAGGCTACACCATGCGTGGAATTTCCATAACAAAGGGCATTAAATACTACGACATGGGAATAAAGATGTTCATTGCAGAAGCAGTCAAAAAGGCGAAAACAAAGTTGCCAAACTCAACCACAGGAACGGGAGAATGGCTCGACCTCAGTGGATTGCTTATACCCAAGAGCGAAATTAATGAATTGCTGAACGACATAAGTTCAGACTCCATATCCGACATACAACAGATTGAGGATCGCCTGCTCGCCAGCCACAATAACTATAGCGACTACAAGTGGAACTATGCCTACCGTCTTGCTCTCGACTACTACTCACTCGACACCATAACCATCGATGATGTTGAAATGATGATTCAAAAAGGCGAAGAAGCCAGAGTACAATGGCTTAACAACATTCGTCAGGATGCCGAAAAGGAATATCAGTTGGGGGATGTCGATGAACAGACGTTAACAAGTTTCATTGAAGGATTAAAATAATTATAATATGAAAAGCTATATCTTTACTGTCCTCTGCACTGTCTTGTTCGCAACGACATCTTTAGCAAAGGACTACAAATACCAGACAGTAGAGGGAGACTTGATGAAATCAAGAATCTACACTCTTGACAACGGAATGAAGGTGTATCTCACAGTCAACAAGGAAAAGCCACGCATTCAGACCTACATTGCCGTGCGCACAGGAAGCCGAAATGACCCTTCCGAAACCACAGGACTTGCCCACTATTTCGAGCATCTGATGTTCAAGGGCACCACTCACTTCGGCACAACCAATTATGAGGCTGAAAAACCTCTCCTCGACGACATCAAGGTGCGCTTTGAAGTCTATCGCAAGGAAAAAGACCCCGATCTTCGTAAACAGCTCTACCACGAGATTGACTCCGTGTCGCAGCTTGCCGCACAATACAACATCCCCAACGAGTACGATAAACTCATGGCAAGCATCGGAGCCGAAGGCACTAACGCATACACCTCTACCGACGTAACCTGCTATCAAGAGGACATACCGTCAAATGAGGTGGAGAACTGGCTTAAAATCCAAAGCGATCGTTTCAAGAATTCTGTCATTCGTGGCTTCCATACTGAGCTTGAGGCCGTCTATGAGGAATACAACATGTCACTTGCCAACGATATGGAGAAGTGCTACAACGCCTTGCTCAAAAGCCTTTTTCCCACACATCCCTACGGCACGCAAACCGTTCTCGGCACACAAGACCATCTGAAAAATCCCTCTATAGTCAACATCGAGAACTACTACAGCCAATACTATGTTCCCAACAACATAGCCGTCTGTATGTCGGGCGACTTCGACCCCGATGTAGTGATTGCGCAGATTGACCAATACTTCGGCAACTGGAAGCCCAACAACAAGCTGTCACGTCCCGAATTTCCTGCCCTTCAGCCAATCACGTCACCGAAAGATACCTCTGTCGTAGGACAGGAGGCAGAAAGGCTGCTGCTTGCATGGCGTTTCGGCGGAGAGAAGGAACTGTCAAGCGACACTCTTGAAGTCATTTCGCAGATGATGTGCAACGGCAACGCCGGAGTAATGGAAATAGACCTTGAACAACCCATGAAGGTGCAGGCCGTAATGGCAAGCCCGTTCACCATGACCGACTATTCAGTATTTCTGCTTATGGTCACCCCCGTTCAGGGACAGAAGCTCGAAGATGCACGTACCCTCGTACTCGAAGAGATTGAGAAGATGAAGCGTGGAGAATTCTCTGACGACCTTCTTGAGTCGGTAAAGAACAATCTCAAGCAAAGCTACTACAAGCAACTGCTCAAAAACGAAAGACGCGCCAGCATGTTCGTCAATTCATTCGTCAGCGGACGGCCATGGGACGTAACGGTGGGAGAAATGGACCGCATCAACGGCATGACGAAACAGCAGATTATAGATTTCATCGACCGCCACTTCCGCCAAAACTTCGTCTGCATATATAAGCGTCAAGGGGAAGATACAACGCTCGTGAAAATCGACAAGCCAGCAATTACTCCAATACCGGCTAACCGCGATAAGAGTAGCCAGTTCCTCAATGCCATAGCATCTTCTGAGGCAGAGCCAATACAGCCCGTCTTCGTTGATTTCAGCAAGGACTTGAAGCTGACCAAGACAAAACAGGGACTGCCCGTGATATACAAACAGAATACCAACGACGGACTCTTCAACCTCTCTTTCCTCTACGACTTCGGAAGCGAGGATGTAAAGGGACTTGCCCTCGCAGCCCCATACCTTTATTATATAGGTACCGACAAGAAGTCGTCGGTTCAGATTAAGCAGGAATTCTACAAGCTGGCTTGCAGCTATAACATCAACGTTGAAAACGACAAATTGATTGTTAGCTTATCAGGCCTCAACGAGAACATGCCCGCAGCACTCGCCCTCCTCGAAGATTTCCTTCAGAACGCCAAAGCCGACCGCGAGACTTACGACAACTACGTTGCCCTCCTGGAAAAGAACCGAAACGATGCCAAGACAGACCAGAAGCAGTGTTTCTCTGCCCTTCAGCGTTACGGATTGTACGGCAAGTACAACAGTATCACCAATACCCTAAGTATCGGTGAGCTGAAGGCTGCCGATCCGCAGTCGCTTCCCGACATGCTCAAGTTGCTCAACAACTACGAACATCGTGTGCTTTATTTTGGACCTTCAACCGAGAAAGACCTACTTACACTCCTCGCCAAAAGTCACAAGACTCCGAAGAAACTTGCCACAGTTCCCGAAGGTAAACCATACGAACAACTGCAGTTTGACTCTAACGAGACTCTTGTCGCTCCCTACGATGCCAAAAACATCTACATGATGGAAATAATGAACACGGGCAGGAAATGGGATTCTTCCGAGGCTGCCATTCAGAGCCTTTTCAACGAGTATTTCGGTGGAGGCATGAATTCCATCGTATTCCAGGAACTGCGCGAGGCACGCGGACTTGCATACAGTGCTGGGGCAAATTACATGCGTCCCGATATCACCAAGAACGCAGAGTTCTTCTATGACTTTATCATCACCCAGAACGACAAGATGATGGACTGCATCTCGACATTCCGCGAGATTATCGACACCATTCCGCAGTCGCAAGGCGCATTCGAGATAGCCAAGCAGAACCTCATAAAGAGTCTGCAAAGCAAGCGCACCACGCGCGAGAACGTCATCTATCTCTATTTGGCTATGGAGCGTCTCGGGGTAAAGGAAGACCTTAACAAGGTCATCTACGACGGTCTGACTTCGCTTACTCTTCAAGACATTGTCAACTTCGAAAAGCAGAACATCGTTGGCAAACCTCGCCTCCGTCTCATCCTTGGCAACAAGGACGAACTCGATATCCCATCGCTTGAGAAGCTCACACCAATAAGATACCTCACTACCGAAGATATTTTCGGTTATTGATGCATAAATAGTCCTGACTATTATACACTCTCAAGAATTCTATCGCTCGGATGCCGAACAACGGTATCCGAGCCTTTTATATGCGTTTTTGCATACAAAGGAAGTCATAGATATTGAGATGCTAACAATGAACGATGTTCGGTTTGCTCCGTTGGTGTGATGATAGTGCGTGGTGAGATTATACTTCAAACAGGTGAACCCCAAAGACAAAATTTGCGGAGGAAATAACTGACATAATAAAGCCAAGCTTTGGGCCTGCCTATGACGGCTGACCTTCAGCTTGGCTAATATGTGTAAAGTTTAAAGAACTCGTTAGAATTCCTTTGTCATTTCGGCAACCTCGTCGTTTATCTTCTTGGCGAAATCTTCCATCGACATGACACACTGTTCGCCACCGCCCTGTGGACGCACTGCAACAGTTCCGTCTGCCTGTTCTTTCTCGCCGACGATAAGCATGTAAGGTATGCGCTTCAGCTCGTTGTCGCGCACCTTGCGACCAATCTTCTCGTTGCGTGAGTCGATGGTGGCACGCACGCCAACTGAGTCGAAATACTTGGCTACGCGTGCGGCATAGTCGTTGTACTTCTCTGAGATTGGCAGGATGGCAACCTGGTCTGGAGTAAGCCAGAGTGGGAAGTGTCCGCTGGTGTGCTCGATAAGCACTGCCACGAAACGCTCCATTGATCCGAATGGTGCACGGTGAATCATGACTGGAGTCTTCTTCGTGTTGTCCTCGTCGGTGTATTCGAGCTTGAAACGCTTTGGCAGGTTGTAGTCCACCTGAATTGTTCCGAGCTGCCAACGGCGACCGATGGCATCCTTTATCATGAAGTCGAGCTTAGGACCATAGAAAGCAGCTTCACCGTATTCAATCTTTGCGTTGAGTCCCTTCTCCTTGCAAGCCTCCACGATGGCGGCCTCTGAGCGTGCCCAGTCCTCGTCGCTACCTACATACTTCTCAGTGTCGTTAGGGTCGCGGAGCGAAATCTGTGCCTCGAAGTTGAAGCCGAATGCCTTGAGCACGATGTTGATGATGTCCATAACGTTGAGGAACTCCTGCTTCACCTGGTCGGGACGGCAGAAGAGGTGGGCATCGTCCTGAGTGAACGAACGCACGCGGGTAAGACCGTGGAGCTCGCCGCTCTGCTCGTAGCGATAAACTGTTCCAAACTCTGCTATGCGCAAAGGAAGATCCTTGTAAGAACGTGGCTTCCAAGCGAAAATCTCGCAGTGGTGAGGACAGTTCATTGGCTTCAGCATGTACTCTTCGCCTTCCTCTGGGGTATGTATTGGCTGGAACGAGTCTTTGCCGTAGTGTGCGTAGTGACCACTGGTTACATAGAGGTTTTTCGAACCTATGTGCGGTGTGATAACTTCTTGATAACCAAAACGTTTCTGAACCTTACGCAAGTGATCCTGCAAGCGCAGACGCAACTCAGTGCCCTTTGGCAACCAGATAGGCAAGCCCTTGCCCACCTTCTCAGAGAACATGAACAGCTCCATCTCCTTGCCAATCTTGCGGTGGTCGCGCTTCTTTGCCTCTTCGAGCATGACGAGATATTCGTCGAGCATCTTCTTCTTTGGGAAGGTGATGCCATAGAGACGCTGCATCTGCTCGCGTGTGGCGTCGCCACGCCAGAAAGCACCGGCAACGCTTGTCAGCTTGATAGCCTTGATGAGACCAGTGTTCAGAAGGTGTGGACCCTTGCAGAGGTCGGTGAAGGCACCCTGTGTGTAGGTTGTGATGGTACCGTCTTCGAGGTCTTGGTCGATGTGCTCGCACTTGTAGGTCTGTCCGTCGGCGGCAAACTCCTTGAGAGCGTCAGCCTTGGAGATTTCCTTGCGCACCACTGGCTCTTTCTTGCCTGCCAGTTCCTTCATCTTAGCCTCAATCTTTGGGAAGTCGGCTTCCTTTATTGACTCGCCGTCCTTGAGAAGTACGTCGTAGAAGAATCCGTTTTCCACTGCAGGTCCGAAGCCGAACTGAATGCCAGGATACAACTCCTGGAGAGCTTCGGCAAGGAGGTGGGCAGAGGTATGCCAGAAGGCGTGTTTGCCTTCGTCGTCGTCCCACTTGTAGAGCTGCACCTTCGAGTCTTCGTTGATTGGACGATTGAGTTCAACAGTCTCACCGTTTACACCGCAGGCGATAACGTCGCGCGCCAGAGCAGGTGAGATGCTCTCAGCGATTTGAAGTCCGTTGACGCCCTGTTCGTATTCGCGAACTGAGCCGTCGGGAAAAGTTATTTTTATCATATTTACAATATATGTTTAAGTTTCTTATTTGTTCAAATACTCCGCCACATTCTTCTCAATGCGTGCGGCGATGTCGCCATCCTCGGCAGCCTTGTCGAACTTCTCGCCTGTGATGTGCTCGTAGAGTTCGATGTAGCGGTCGCTTACGCTCTCGGCGTACTCGTCAGTTATTTCAGGCATCAGCTGTCCTGGCTCGTTCATGAAGTTGTGCTCGATGAGCCATTGGCGAACGAACTCTTTGGAGAGCTGACGCTGTGGTTCGCCAGCAGCGAACTTCTCTTCGTAGCCGTCAGCATAGAAGTAGCGGCTTGAGTCGGGAGTGTGAATCTCGTCGATAAGATATACCTTGCCATCGCGCTTGCCGAACTCGTATTTCGTGTCAACGAGAATCAAGCCACGCTTTGCGGCAATCTCCTGACCGCGGGCGAAGAGGCGACGTGTATAGTCTTCCATCACGGCGTAGTCCTCTGCGCTGACAATGCCTTGCGCAATGATTTCCTCGCGTGAGATGTTGAGGTCGTGACCTTCGTCAGCCTTTGTGGTAGGAGTGATGATTGGCTCTGGGAAACGCTCGTTTTCGCGCATTCCGTCGGGCAGCTTGACACCGCAAATCTCGCGGCAACCCTTCTGATACTCACGCCAAGCCGAGCCTGTGAGAATGGAACGAATAATCATTTCTACACGAAAGCCCTCGCACTTCAGACCTACTGTCACCATTGGGTCTGGCGTTGCCAGTTTCCAGTTAGGGCAAATGTCGCTTGTTGCGTCGAGGAACTTCGCTGCAATCTGGTTGAGCACCTGTCCCTTGAAAGGAATGCCTTTGGGCAGAATGACATCAAACGCTGAGATGCGGTCGGTTGCAACCATGACCATGAGGTCGTCGTTGATGTTATATACATCGCGTACCTTACCATGATATACGCTCTTCTGTCCCTTAAAGTTGAATTCGGTGTTTGTTAAAGCTTTCATCGTTATATTTTTAGGCCCACCACGTCCCCTCCAAAGGGAGGGGTGATAGAGGTGAGGTTTGTTATTAATTTCTATTCTAAGAGCCGCTGTGAGTGCTCCCCTGCCCTGGGAGGGGATGGGGGTTGGCATCATACTTCTCATACGCATTGACAATACGCGTTACGAGCTTGTGGCGAACGATGTCCTTGCGCGTCAGTTCCACGACACCGATACCTTCTATGCCCGTAAGAATGTTGAGTGCTTCCTTTAGTCCGCTCTTCTGTTCACGTGGCAGGTCAATCTGCGTCATGTCGCCAGTGATGATCATCTTCGTGTTCCAACCCATGCGAGTGAGGAACATTCGAATCTGTGCGCATGTCGTGTTCTGAGCCTCGTCGAGAATTACCACGGCATCACTCAGTGTTCGTCCGCGCATGAAGGCGAGAGGAGCAATCTGAATGACGTGCTTCTCCATCATCTCTTGCAGCTTTGCCTGTGGGAGCATGTCTTCGAGGGCATCATAGAGAGGTTGCAGATAAGGGTCTATCTTGTCCTTCATGTCTCCAGGCAGGAAACCGAGTTTCTCGCCCGCTTCCACAGCTGGTCGGCTAAGGATAATCTTCTTGATGGTTTTTTCTTTCAGAGCCTTCACGGCAAGTGCGATGCTTAAATATGTCTTTCCAGTTCCAGCGGGTCCTACAGCAAAAATCATGTCGTTGTTGTAAAAAGCTTCGACAAGCTGCTGCTGATTTTCCGTTCTTGGCTTTATTGGACGTCCAGACATACTATAGACGAGCACACCCTCAGGCAGCTCGTCCTTGGTACGCTTTCCTTTCACGATGTCGAGTATGTCCTCCTCCTTAAGTGAGTTGAACTTTACGACATGCTTTCTGAGGCTCTCCACATTATCTTCGAATGAGCACATCTGTTCCTCGTCGCCAAGAACCTTGATTACATTGCCACGTGCAACAATTCTCAGTTTAGGGAAGAGTGCCTTTATCATCTGCAGATGGACGTTGTTGACACCATAGAAAATCACCGGGTCAATGTCCTCCAAAACAATATGCTTCTCTGTCAATTTTACCTTATTATTAAAAATTCACGTGCAAAATTACAGAAAGTTTTTCAATAACGTGTTATTATTACGATGTTTTTTATTAATTTTGCACGAAAATTAGCAACAATGAAAAAGAAAACATACATCAGAGGCTTTTTCACCGTCGTAGCGGTGCTTGCCGTGATAAGGATAATATGGCCGGAAGTGGCTGGTGTTAGGAGTGAAAATAGCGGGAGTCAGGATTCTACACAGTTAAGTAATCTCACTCCTCACACCACACTCCACACTCCACATTCTAAATTCTACCATCCCGACGGTACGCTCGTGAAAAACAGGATATACAGCGTTCCTGCATTTAAGACTACATTTCCAGACAACAACGACGTGCAGATGGAGGCGGCAAAGAGAAATGGCGTACCACCAGTGAAGAACAGAGAGGAAGCGGAGAAGAGAATGAAGGAACTTGTATTTGTAGGGGCAAGCCCTTATTTCCATGTTGATAAGCTAAACAACAGTATTCCCTATCTCGTACCTAAGGCATCGGCTTTGTTGCAAGACATCGGACGTGCCTTTTTCGACAGTCTTCAGATTAAGGGAATACCACTGCATAAAATCATCGTTACAAGCGTGTTGCGTACTAAAGACGACGTGACTAAACTGCGCAACCGCAATGGCAATGCAACGGAAAACAGCTGCCACCTCTACGGTACCACCTTCGACCTCTGCTATAACCGTTATGTAACAGTAGAAGACCCCGAAGGACCCAAACGCCGTGCCGTGAGAAACGACACTTTGAAATGGGTACTCTCTGAGGTATTACGCGATTTCCGTGTTCAAAATCGCTGTTACATAAAATATGAAGTGAAGCAAGGCTGCTTCCACATGACGGTGAATTGAAAATTAAGAATTAAAAATTAAGAATTAAGAGTGAGATAAACGCAGATGGTGCGCAGTCCACTCTTAATTCTTAACTCTTAATTTTTATCTCTTAATTTTTAATTCTTAATTTCTCAAGAGAACGCTACAACAAGTCCTGCCATAACGATACTTACCATCGACATCAGCTTGATGAGGATGTTGAGCGATGGGCCACTGGTGTCCTTGAACGGATCGCCTACTGTGTCACCTACGATTGTAGCCTTATGACACTCAGAGCCTTTGCCTCCAAAGTTGCCTTCCTCAACCATCTTCTTGGCATTGTCCCAGGCTCCACCTGAGTTTGCCATGAATACGGCGAGAGTGAAACCTGCCGTGAGTCCGCCGACGAGCAAGCCCATAACACCTGCTACGCCGAGCAACAGACCAACAACAATAGGAATGGCAATGGCAAGAAGACTTGGGAAAATCATCTCGCGCTGTGCCGAACGTGTACTGATTTCCACACAACGTCCATAGTCAGGCGTTCCCTTACCTTCAAGTATTCCCTTTATCTCACGGAACTGTCGGCGCACTTCCTCAACCATTGTCTGAGCGGCACGACCTACGGCTCCCATAGTGAGTCCGCAGAACAGGAAGGCTGCCATGCCACCTATGAAAGCTCCTACGAGAACCTTCGGGTTCATAAGGTTCACCTGGAAGAATTCCATATAGTCGAGCATGTTGGCACTGGCTGGATTGAAGATGTTTCCTGCTGTATCGATGAACTGCTGACCTTCCTCTACGGCGCGTACCATCGCTATCTTAATCTCCTCAACGTATGAAGCAAGCAGAGCCAAGGCTGTAAGGGCGGCACTGCCGATGGCAAAGCCCTTGCCTGTGGCTGCCGTGGTGTTGCCAAGAGCATCGAGTGCATCGGTGCGGTGGCGCACTTCCTCGCCCAGTTCGCTCATTTCAGCGTTACCGCCAGCATTGTCGGCAATAGGACCGTAAGCGTCGGTGGCAAGAGTGATACCGAGAGTGGAGAGCATTCCGACAGCGGCAATGCCAATGCCATAGAGACCCATTGAGATGCTGTGGGCACTCATCGAGAGGTCAAAGCCATTGGCAAACAGATAGCTGAGCATGATGGCTGCAGAAATGGTGACAACAGGAATCATTGTGGAAATCATTCCTGTACCGATACCCTGTATTATAACCGTTGCAGGACCAGTCTTTGACGATTCTGCAATGCGCTGAGTAGGCTTGTAGCTGTGGCTTGTGTAGTATTCCGTTGCCTGACCTATGACAACACCAGCCACCAAACCACTGACTACGGAGAACGAAACGCCGAGCCAGTTTTCTATTTCCAAGAGATATAATATAATAAAGGTGGCAATGGCGATGAGTGCAGCCGCAACATTCGTTCCAAGTCCAAGCGAGTGTAGCAGGTCGCGCATCGTTGCCTTCTCCTTCGTCTTCACTGTGAAGATGCCTACGAGCGAGAGGAATATGCCCACCGATGCAATAATCATTGGAGCAATGACAGCCTTCAGCTGCATGTCGATGTTCATGGCAAATGCCGTGGCACCGAGGGCTGCCGTTGAAAGAATACTGCCGCAATAGCTCTCGTAGAGGTCGGCTCCCATACCCGCAACGTCACCAACGTTGTCGCCAACGTTGTCGGCAATGGTGGCAGGGTTGCGTGGATCATCCTCAGGAATGTTTGCCTCAACCTTGCCTACGAGGTCAGCACCAACGTCGGCAGCCTTGGTGTAGATGCCACCACCCACACGGGCGAACAGTGCCTGGGTAGAAGCTCCCATACCGAAGGTAAGCATGGTTGTAGTAATGGTGATGAGTGCCATGCTTGAGCCATGATAGAAATAGCTAAGCACAAGGAACCAAATGGCGATGTCCAATAGTCCAAGACCAACAACGACAAGTCCCATCACGGCACCGCTGCGGAAAGCCACTTTCAGTCCGCTATTGAGACTCTTGCGGGCAGCGTTGGCAGTGCGAGCCGAAGCATAGGTGGCAGTCTTCATTCCAAAGAAGCCTGCAAGGCCGGAGAAGAATCCTCCAGTGAGGAATGCAAACGGCACCCAAGGGTTCTGCACCTTCAGCACGTATGCCATAAAGGCGAAAATGACAGCGAGTACTACGAACACTATGGTAACCACCTTATACTGCTGTTTCAGGTAGGCCATGGCACCACGTCTTACATACTCAGCTATTTCAATCATTCTTGGTGTTCCCTCGTCTTCCCTTTTCATTTGGCGGAAGAAATACCATGCCATGCTCAAAGCCACAACTGAGGCTATAGGCACGAGCCAAAATACCATAGGAATGTTCATAATATTGTAGTTTTAGTTGTTATTCTTCGTCAACATAATCCTCAAGGTCCTCTGCCTCTTCGTCAGGATCGGACTCAATGGCAAATGTAGTGCGATAGTTGTCCTCTGTGATGTCGTCGTCGCTGAAGTCAGTCGGCTCAACAATCTCATCGTCATCATCATGGTTCTTGTAGTCGTCGATAGGCATATCGTCTTCGTCGTCCTTAGGCTGCAACTGTAGCCTTGGTTTCTCCATCTGCGGCTTCACCTTGACGAAAATGGCTTCCACCCAAGTGCCCTTTGGCACCTCTAAGACGTCGAAGCCGTCGGCAACCTTGCGGTCGTACATTCCTCCTGGCTTGTGCAGACGATTTTGCGGCAGCGTAGTGGTAGATATTTCAAACCCGCTCTCAATGATGTCCTGTATGCTCTGTGGCAGTGAGTCCCAACCACCTCCGAAGTTACGCTCCAGCACCTCTACGAGCTTTGCCGCAGAGATGTGTGTGATATTCTCGTAAGTAAGGTCGCTGACACGCATTATCGGTCGTTTCTTGATAGCCCAGGTTATCTTCATATTCTCGTCCACCTTCACGGTAGCTATCTTATATCCCATTTTCTCATATTTTCCTTTCATCAGTTTTGTGTCATCCTTCAGTTCCTCTACAAGGAAAGCCGTCTTTATGATGTCAACATAACGACGCAGATTTTCCTTCACTTCAGAATCCTTGTCGGCACCTTCCCACATTCTGAAGATGTCGTTCTCCTGCACGTCCCAGATGTTGCTTTTCGTGAGCATCTTCAACGAGAGAGCTTTCTTTGTTGTTGTTTGTTTCATATTTTCCATTCTGTATTTTCTTTTTTTCTGTGCAAATGTATATACTTTATTTTATTTATACAAGTGTTTAGGGGATAAAATATCAAAAAAAGTGCTTTTTTATTTTGTATTGTCTAAAACTTGCACTATCTTTGCACTTAGAAAGGAACTAACTTTAGACTGATATCGTTGAAGAAAAATGTCACAACCACTGGCGGAACGACTGCGACCAAGGACTCTTGACGACTACATAGGACAACAACATCTGGTGGGCGAAGGAGCTGTGCTACGCAAAATGATTGATGCGCGGCACATATCGTCGTTTATTCTCTGGGGACCTCCAGGAGTTGGAAAGACAACACTCGCGCAGATAGTGGCAAACCGACTTGAGGTGCCGTTCTTCACTCTTAGTGCCGTGACGAGCGGAGTAAAAGACGTGCGCGAAGTGATTGAGAAGGCTCAAAAGGGCAGATTCTTCAACACGGCATCACCTATTTTATTTATAGACGAGATTCACCGCTTCAGCAAGTCGCAGCAAGACTCGCTGCTCGGAGCTGTGGAGCGTGGCGTCGTGACACTTATTGGAGCGACAACGGAAAACCCCTCGTTCGAGGTAATACGTCCTCTACTGTCGCGCTGTCAGACTTTTGTGCTTAAATCGCTTGAACGCGACGACCTGCTGAAGCTTATCGACCGTGCACTGACTACCGACATTGAGCTGAAGCAGAAAAAGATTGAACTGAAGGAGACTGCTGCCCTATTGCGCTACAGCGGAGGAGACGCACGTAAACTGCTCAACATTCTGGAGTTGGTGATAGACTCGGAAAACGAAGAGCCTATAGTAATCACCGACAACCTTGTGGCAGCTCGACTGCAACAGAATCCACTCGCCTACGACAAAGACGGCGAAATGCACTACGACATCATCTCGGCATTCATAAAGAGCATACGAGGCAGCGACCCTGACGCAGCCATCTACTGGCTGGCACGAATGATAGAAGGCGGCGAGGACCCAAAGTTCATTGCACGTCGTCTCGTCATAAGCGCATCGGAAGACATAGGTCTTGCCAATCCCAATGCGCTACTGCTTGCCAATACCGCCTTCGATGCCGTGAACAAGATTGGTTGGCCTGAAGGTAGAATTCCTCTTGCCGAAGCGACGGTGTATCTTGCCACCAGCGCAAAGAGCAACTCGGCATATCTTGCCATCGACAAGGCTCTCGAACTCGTCAGACAAACGGGGAACCAGCCGGTTCCACTGCATCTGCGCAATGCTCCAACAAGCCTGATGAAAGACCTTGGCTATCATGATGGCTACAAATATCCACACGACTATCCTGGGCACTTTACTCCACAGCAGTATATGCCCGATGAACTGCAAGGACAAATCCTGTGGACACCACAGCACTCACCAACGGAAGACGTGCTGGCACAGAGGATGAAAAATTATTGGGGAAACAAGGAAGAGGAGTGACACGTCACTCCACATTAATATATAAAGTTATGAAAATAGTAGTATTAGACGGTTACGGATTGAATCCTGGCGACCTCTCATGGGACGCCTTAAAGGAACTTGGTGACGTGACAATATATCCACGCACCACTGAAGAGGAGGTTTACTCTCGTTGCATCGATGCCGACATCGTATTGACCAACAAGGTTGTTTTCAATGCAGACACCATTTGGGAACTGCCAAACCTGAAATATATTGGCGTGTTGGCCACAGGCTACAACGTTGTTGACACGGAAGCTGCCAAAGATAGCAATATCGTGGTAACGAACATTCCTGCCTACAGCACCGAAAGCGTAGTACAAAACACTTTCGCACACATACTTGCCATAGCAAACCGCGTTGAGCATTACAGCCAACAGAACAGAAACGGACGCTGGAGCAACAACCCCGATTTCGTCTATTGGGACACACCTCTCATAGAACTGGCTGGAAAGACTCTCGGTGTTGTTGGCCTGGGACGAATAGGAATGAAAGTGGCACAGACGGCACTCTGTTTCGGAATGGAAGTGTTTGCTGTGACAAGCAAGCACAGAGTGGAACTGCCTGAAGGCATAAGAAAGACGACGCTCGACGGACTTCTTGCCACAAGCGACATCTTGACACTGCACTGCCCGCTAATCCGCGAGACTCGCGAACTGATAAACGCAAATGCGATAAAGAAGATGAAGCATGGAGCCATACTCATCAACACTGGACGTGGACCTTTGGTAAACGAAAACGACGTTGCAGAGGCACTGCATAGTGGACAACTTGGAGCCTACGGTGCCGACGTGATGTGCCAAGAGCCTCCACAGGCCGACAATCCTCTGTTCTCGGCACCAAACGTTTTCATCACGCCTCACATTGCCTGGGCAACGTTCGAGGCTCGCACACGACTGATTCAGATAGCAGCCAACAACGTAAAGGCGTTCATCGAGGGCAAGCCGATTAATGTCGTGAATAAGTAAAGTAATGGATCTTATCGTCAACATTTCCATACAACAAGTCATCGAATTTCTTGGCACGTTCGCATTCGCCATCTCAGGCATTCGTCATGCGGCTGCCAAGAATTTCGATTGGTTTGGAGGTTATGTCTGCGGCATTGCCGTAGCCATAGGAGGCGGAACGATACGCGACGTCATGCTCGGCACCACCCCTTTCTGGATGACAAGTCCCTTCTACATGCTTTGCACAGCTCTCGCCCTGATTCTCGTGGTGACCTTTGCAAAATGGATTGAACCACTCAAGAACGCATGGTTCGTGTTCGACACTCTTGGACTTGCTCTCTTCACCATTGCCGGCATACAGAAGAGCATCATGATGGGACAACCCTATTGGGTGGCAATCATCATGGGCTGCATCACAGGAGCTGCCGGCGGTGTTATTCGCGACGTGCTGCTCAACAACGAGCCTGTCATCTTCCGTAAGGAAATCTATGCAATGGCAAGCGTTCTTGGAGGCGTCAGCTATTGGCTCGTCATGCACATCGACAACAGCGTAAAACTTGCTGCCACCGTGAGCTTTGTCGTGACATGTACCATACGTGCACTGGCAGTGAAATACCATTTGTCGCTGCCCAAGCTCAAAGAGTTGATTGCTGAGGAATAGTCTTAAAGATACTTAAAATAGGGTAATTAGGTTGACGAAACCGACAAAACGGTTGACAAACCGCTCGTGTCACGATTAGGTATTTTTGCATTTCGTCTGCCTTTAGGCATAACAAAAACTTAGTATTTCTGTTTATATAAATAAGGTGAAACCCCACTGCTGAAGTTACGGCAGTGGGGTTTCACCATTTCTTGGTATTGTGTGTATTTCTTCTTTTCCATAACTTTGCAGTCGAAAAGTAATGAAACCATTTTGATTGATATGAACATAAGTAAACTACTCAACAGGACGAAAGTGCTGGTTGCAGCACTCGTCCTGACAACGGCAAAAACCAATGCTGCCACAGCCGACACGAGCAAGGTCGTGTCACCTTACGACACTTTCGACAAGTTTCGCGTGGGAGGCTACGGAGAGATGGTGGCCGCATGGAAAGACTACGGCACCAACCGCTTCTTCGGAGGGCAGTACGGCAACTCGAAAGAGAGCCGAAGCACCATCTCTATTCCTCGCTTCGTTGTGGCTTTCGACTACAAGCTCTCTCAGAAATGGATTCTGGGAGCCGAAATAGAATTCGAGAGCGGCGGCACTGGCTCTGCCTACGAACTGGAGAACACAGAGAACGGCGAGTATGAGACGGAGCTGGAGAAAGGCGGCGAGGTGGCGATAGAGCAGTTCCACATCACTCGACTGATAACACGCTCGCTGAACGTCAGAGCTGGACACATGATAGTTCCCGTGGGGCTGACCAACGCACACCATGAGCCAAACCTCTTCTTCGGCACCGTGCGACCCGAAGGCGAAACGACGCTTCTGCCATCGACGTGGCACGAGACGGGACTTGAACTGTTCGGAACCTTGGGCAAAGGACTCGCCACCTTCGACTATGAGGCAATGGTGGTTGCCGGCTTGAACGCCAACGGCTTCGACCGCAACGAGTGGGCAGGAGGAGCAAGCCAAGGCATCTTCGAGGAGGACAACTTCACTTCCCCTGGCTACATTGTGCGCTTGGACTGGCGAGGAGTGAAGGGACTCAGACTTGGAGGCTCGTTCTACTTCTGCAACAACATCGGCGCAAACTCCGACAAGAAGCAAACCTATGACGGACTGGGCAAGATTCCACTCAGAATATGGAGCTTCGACGGACAATATAACAACAGGTATCTGACGGCACGCGCCAACGTGCTTTTGGGCAACCTCGGCAACACGGAAGCCGTAAACTCACGCAACGGCAAACTGTCGAACAACTCGCCATACTCACGACTTACGCCTGTGGCAAAGCGTGCGGTAAGCTACGGCGGCGAAGTGGGAGTGAACCTGCGCAACATACTCAGTATGAACACCATGCCCACGATTATTCCCTTCGTCCGCTACGAATACTACAACCCACAGGAAAAGGTAGTGGGCAACTATTCCGCCGACAGCAGATTGCAGACCAGCATGTGGGTGGCAGGACTGAACTGGCGACCTCTGCCAAACCTCATAGTGAAAGCCGACTACACAACACGGCAGATTGGCACCTCGAAGGTGTTTGGCAAGGGAACATACAACAGCGAGAACGAGTTTGCAGTTGGCGTGGCGTTCGTTGGTTGGTTTTTTAAGAAATGACCGACAGAGCAGTGAAAGAAAGTCAGAAAACCCCTTATAAAAAGTTTCACATAGGGTAGAGAATTTATATTTCACGTCGTGAAACGTACATTTCACGCCGTGAAACATAGACTGGAAAGGTATAACAAAACATTTTTATATGGAAAAGAAAACAATTATTGCAATGGCCTTCCACATTTTTACGATTGGGGCTATCACAATGTCGTGCAGCAGCGACGACAAGAACGAGACAGTGCAGAAAGAAGAGCAATCGGCAGAGGAACTCGACTACTCGGCAGACAACGCCAACGCATGGCACAACTACATGCAGCAGGTGGCTACTCGACTGAAAACCGATGCCGACGACCTCTACGACTACTGGTTCGTAAGCTATAAGGGAGGTGAGCCATTCAGCACAACATTCACCAAGCACAACGGCAGCGCATATTCGAGTGCGCTGAGTTGCATCGAGCAGATAATAGACGGTTGCTGCGACATTGCCAACGAAGTGGGAACGGCAAAGATAGGCGAGCCTTACGACTACTACAAAGCCGGCAAGACCACTCAGGCACTGTATGCCGTGGAGTCGTGGTACAGCTGGCACTCGCGCGACGACTATTCGAACAACATCATCTCGATATACAACTCGTATCTCGGCAAAATGATGACACGAATATCAGGCAACGAGACTTCCAACACTAACTCAATATCAGCTGTGGTGGCTGAGGGCGACGCCGCACTCGACCAGAAGGTGCGCAACACCATAAAGGCTGCCTACGACGCCATCCTCGCCATTCCACAGCCCTTCCGAAACAACATTGTCTCGTCAGAGAGCGAAGAGGCAATGGACGCATGCGAGGAACTGAACAATGTGCTGGAGCGCGAACTGAAGCCGTATATGCAGAACAACGAGAGCAAGATTGGCGACGAACGACTCGATGCCATAGTAAAGCAGTATGTGGAGGCTGTGGTTGAGCCAACATACAAGAACTTGAAAGACAAGGTTGCGGCACTCGTAACGGCTGTGGCAACGCTGAACTCAAACCGCACCAATGCCAACTTCACTTCGGCTTGCAACGCTTGGCTTGAGGCACGTCAGCCTTGGGAGACGAGCGAGGCATTCCTCTTCGGACCTGTTGCCGACCAGGGACTTGACCCCAACATGGACTCATGGCCACTGGACCAGGAAGGCATAGTGAACGTGCTGAAGACTGGCAACTGGAACGATATGGACTGGAGCGGCGAGTACGACGAGGACAACACGCAACAGGAACAGGCTCAAAGCCTTCGCGGTTTCCATACGCTTGAATATCTGCTGTTTAAGGATGGAAAAGCGAGGGAAGTGAAAAATTAAAAATTAAGAATTAAAAATTAAGAATTAAAAATTAAAAATTAAGAATTAAAAAATAAAAATTTAAGTATCGCAAGTAACAAGACCGCCGTCTGTAGGGGCAGACCGATGTGTCTGCCCGACGCCGCAAGGCGTACCACGGAGGGCTAAATCGGTGGATGTATGTCGTTCCGACATCGGGTTCTCTCCCCCTTGGGGGAGCTGGAGGGGGCTTCGGTCTGCCCCTACAATCGGGAGATTACGAATACAGGCGAAACTTCAGTTAAAAATTAAAAATTAAGAAACAAGTTCGACGAAGTCAATTAAGAATGAAAATTTAAGATTTTGGAGGATAAAAAAGATAGATAATAGAAATTAGAGAATAAAAACAAACAATGAAAAAAGATAGTTGGTACTGTATAACGATAGCAGCCTTAGCCATTCTCGCCTTAGCTTGCGAGAATGGCGAGGGCATTTCAGAGGCAGACATTGAGGTTCCCGAAGGCTACGAGCTGTCGGCTGGAACGGCAACAAACTTCCTAACCTCGACGTTTGCCTATGACACTGATGCAGACTGGCTGAGCGGCGAATACCAAAAAAGATTTACGCGCGGAGACAGACTCTACGACGATGCTCTGACGAGTGGCAATGGATATGGAGGAGGCTTGGGCCCTGTCTATGCAGGTTACTCCTGCGGCAGCTGTCACCACAATGCAGGACGCACAAAGCCTGCCCTCTGGACACTGAACAGCAAAGGGGAATATGGCTCTGGCGACTATGGTTTCTCGTCAATGCTGGTGTACATAACTCGTCGCAACGGAGCCTTTTTCCAAGACTACGGACGCGTGCTGCACGACCAAGCAATCTATGGCGTGAAGCCTGAAGGCAAGTTGCGAGTGGATTGGCAATACATGAAAGGCAATTTCCCCGACGGTGAAGAGTATGAATTATGCTACCCGAAATACACTATTACCGAATGGTACGCCGACAGCATAAAGCCCGAAGACCTCTTTTGCACCGTGCGCCAGCCGTTGCGACACGTGGGAATGGGACAGATGATGGCTCTCGACCAAGAGGAGATTGAGGCTCTGGCACGAAAGAGCAACTATCCCGAATATGGCATAAGCGGACGATGCAACTACATCAACGAGCGTGGTAGGTTGCGACTTGGACTATCAGGCAACAAGGCACAACACGCCGACTTGACTGTGGAATTGGGTTTCTCAAGCGACATGGGAGCTACGAATAGCCGCTATCCAGAGGAGATTTGCGAGGGACAAAGCCAAATGCAGCAAGGGAGCATGATGGGACTGACCTACGACCAGCTCGACGTTAGCACCGAAGACATGGAGAACGTTGACCTCTACCTGCACTGCCTTAGCGTTCCTGCACGACGCAACGTCAATGACCCAATGGTGAAGATAGGAAAGGAACTGTTTGCGAAGGCGAAATGCCACCTCTGCCACGTCACGACGCTACACACAAAGCCACGCGGAGCCACACTACTGAACGGCACAAACATTCCGTGGCTCGGCAGTCAGACAATTCACCCCTACAGCGACTTCCTGTTGCACGACATGGGTAGCGAGACGATGGGTGTAGGACTGAACGACAACTACGTCAGCGGACTGGCACGCGGCAACGAGTGGCGCACCACGCCCCTGTGGGGAATTGGTCTGCAAGAGAAGGTGAACGGACACACTTATTTCCTACACGACGGAAGAGCACGCAACCTTACGGAAGCCATACTCTGGCACGGTGGAGAGGGTGAAGCATCGAAAAACTTGTTTATGAAAATGTCGAAGGACGATCGTTCGGCACTAATAAAATTCTTGGAGAGCCTATGAATAAAAATTAAGAATTAAAAATTAAAAATTAAAAATTAAAAATTAAAAATTCTTTTGCAAACGAGAGCAGAGCCAAGCGAGCTTGGGCTATGCCGAGTGCAGCTAAAGAATCGACGAAGTCAATTAAAAATTAAAGAAAAGAAGGGAAAAATCTATGCAGTTCAGTAGCTTGCTCTCCCCCTAAGGTAGGGGGAGTCCCCCGAAGGGGGGGAGGGAGTATGTACTGCCTCGCAAGGTAATATTACTCTCGCGGCTGTCATACGCCCCCGTCACTTCGTGACACCCCCTCTATCTTAGAGGGGGAGCAAGTTACCACACTGCATAGAAAATGGTGGAAAACTTCAATTATAATGTTAAAGAATTAAAAAAAATAAGTTTAAAGAGTTTAGAATTAAGAGTTTAGAGTTAAGGAAGGATTATGAAAAGGACAATAATGGCAGCACTCTTTGCTGCAATAATGCCAGCTACGGCACTGGCACAACAGGAGGAGGAAACGGAGAACGGAGTGATGTCGCTTGCAGGCAAGGAAGGTTTTACTATTGCCACACGTAGGGGCGACTTCGTTTTCAAGCCATACATGATGGTGCAGACCTCGGCGTCGTACAAATACTATGACGACGAGGGACTGGACAAGGCGTATAACCAAGACAACGTAGCCAACTCTGGCTTCGCCATTCCCTACGCCATCATCGGCTTCACGGGAAAGGCATACAACAAGCTGACGTTCAACGTGTCGATGAACGCTGCGGCAACGGGAGCCAACATACTGCAACAGGCATGGCTCGACGTGAAGCTGAAGGACGAAATGGCTTTCCGTGTGGGAAAATTCAAGACACCGTTCTCACACGGCTATCTCACCACACTCGGCGAGACACTGCTGCCACAGCTGCCCACATCGCTCACGGCAAGCGTCATTCTGCCCTACTCGCTCAATGCCGTTACGCCGAACATCGGCACTGGCTTCGACCTCGGAGTGGAGATGCACGGACTGTTGGGCGGCAAGGTAGGCTACGAGGTGGGAATATTCAACGGCACAGGCTCGTCGGTGAACACGGCGACAAAGACATTCAGCGACGACTGGCACATTCCTTCCCTACTCTATGCCGGCAGAATAACACTGATGCCAAAGGGAGTGATGCCTTCGACACAGGGAAATCCCGACCGACTGAACGAGGACAAATGGATGGTTGGACTTTCGACAAGCCTCAACGTGGAGAGCGAGAACGAAAGTACCAACGACTATCGAGCAGGAGCGGAGTTCGCACTGCTGAAACGCCGCCTCTACCTCGCCGCCGAAGCCTACTACATGCATGTCGGCTTCACAGAGAGACAGAAGATTGACGAGACATACAACTACTGGGGCGGCTACATTCAGGGTGGCTACTTCGTGACCGACCGACTGCAACTGGCGGCACGCTACGACATCATGGACCGCAACGGAAGCGGCAAGGACGGACTTCTCAACATGCCAGCCGTGGGCTTCAACTATTTCATCAAGGGCACGGGACTGAAACTGCAGGCAATGTACCAATACACAGGACGAACGGGACACGAGACACAGCTCGACCGCGACAACGACGACCTCGGACTGACCACCCATTCGGCAACAATTCAGCTTCAGTACTGCTTTTAATTGAAGAAATCTTTCGGTATGAAGAAAATTTTTAGTAACTTTGCCGCCGCTATCCTAACATTGACCTCAATCACTGCATGCGACGAGGGACGCATCTATCCCGAAACGACGGCAACCACAGAGCGCGAGGGTCTTGTAATGCGGCTCACAGGCAACATCACAGGACTCGACTCCTGGGCTGACGGTTACTCGGTTGTGGTGGCAGCCTTTGACGAGACAAGTCCATACGCACTGATAACGAAGAACCTGACAGCAGAGGGAAACGTAGATGTGACTATGAACGCCATTCCGCAAGAGGCAACGACGGTGGAGCTGTGCATCATAGACCGACTGAGACAGCGAGTGGCAACCATCGAAGAGGCAGAGACAAGCACCAACGCCAATCCGCGCGACACCATAAGAATGGACGTGGGAACGGTGGATGTGGGAATGTTGGCACAGTTGCAAAGCAACGTCTTCACACCACGATGTGCAGGATGCCACGGACTAAGCTCCTATGCGGCGGCAGACGTGAACCTTACGGAAGGCAAGACCTACGACAACATTGTGGGCAAGCCGTCTAAGCACGTCAGCGGAAAGAACATCGTGGAGCCAGGCAACTACGAGGAAAGCGTCATTGCGCAGATGCTCGACACCGAACTCACCGCCACTTGGGGCTATGACCACCAACACGCCGACATCAGCGACACATGGCGTGAGATACTGAAAAAATGGATAGAACACATTGGACAATGAAGAAAAAATACATATACGACAACGCCGCCGTCGAGACTTTCGTGTTCGACAACGGCAACGAAGTGAGGGAAGCGCATGTAATGATTCATGCGACAGAACCCACTGCACCCTTCAGCCAACAGCTCTCGGCTGTGGTTGAGGCCTTGAACACATTGCTTGCCGATGAGCTGAAGGAATACCAACCTGTATTCAAACGCTATTTCGTCAGCGACGCGGCAAACCAAGCCGACGAAATATATGTGACGGAAACCGAAGCGTGCTGCTGTGCCCTTTCTGTCATTGAGCAGCCGCCACTCGACGGCACGAAGGTGGCAATGTGGTGCTATCTGATGACCGACGTGAAGACAAGCGTACTGGAAAGCGGACTCTACTGTGCCGAGCACGGACGCTACCGTCACCTCTGGAGCGGCAGCGCACACAACCTTGCGGCAAACTCCGAATACCAGACACGACTGCTCTTCAACGAATACATAGTGCAACTGGCGAAGGAAGGCTGCACGCTGAAAGACAACTGCATAAGGACGTGGTTCTTTGTCAATGACGTTGATCTGAACTACGGCGGAGTGGTTCGTGCCCGCAACCGTACCTTCTTCACACAAGGACTGACCAACGATACGCACTTCATAGCCAGTACAGGAATAGGCGGCAGACAAGCCGACCCGAACGTGCTGACGCAAATGGACGCCTACGCCATCAGCGGCATAAGTCCCGAACAGGTGAAGCACCTCTACGCTCCCACTCACCTCAACCGCACAAGCGACTACGGCGTGAGCTTCGAGCGCGGCACAACGGTTGACTACGCCGACCGCCGCCACGTCTTCATCTCAGGCACAGCAAGCATCGACAACAAGGGGCAGATAGTCCACCCGAAGGACATCGTGAACCAAACAGACCGCATGATTGAGAACGTGGAAGCCCTGCTGAAGGAGGCTGAATGTGGTTTTGACAACGTAGGGCAAATGATTGTCTATCTGCGAGACATCAGCGACTACGCGGTCGTGAGTCACAAAATGAAGCAACGCTTCCCCGACACTCCTATGGTGATAGTGTTTGCTCCCGTATGCCGCCCCGGTTGGCTGATAGAAATGGAATGTTTCGCTACGTTGAATGTTGAAGGTTGAACTTTCAACTTTCAACGTTTATTGTCCCACAATACGGACACCTACCAAGCTGGCGAAGAGGCTTGCCACAGTTTCCGCAACGATAGGCGTGGAGACTGTTCTTAATATACATGCGAATTGCATATACGAAATAAACGACAAGCAACGGATAGCCTATATAATATAAGGTGGAAATGCTGAACACGACATAATCGACGGCACACACGGCAGCCAAGCCTAAGGTGTAGAGAAGAGCTTCACCTACGGCAAGACGACGAAAGACATCATCGACAGCCGCTATTGTCACTATCACTATTGCCCACACAAATGTCATGAACGAGGACAGCTTTGGAGGCAAGGCGAAAGGATTAAGTGTGGGATGATAATAGAAATGGCGCCACGAGTCTGGGTCGAACAGCTGGATGGAGGCGTATGCCACCGCCGAGGTTGCCACAAGCAAGGCAAGAAGCATGGGGAAAATGGAGTCGATGTCGTTGATATGCACTATCAATGCCTTGCGACGTTTCAACAGCAAAAGGCTGTATGCTGCGGCAAAGACGACAAAAAGGGCAAGGAAATAAAGCAGATGGACATCGGAAAACGTATCGATGAACCAAGATATAGGGTCATCAGGCTTTACGTTGGGCAGCATACGGCTCTCCTGAATCCAACCTTGCGTAGATTGGTCGTGGGCAAGTTTCACCCAAACGGAATCGATGGTGTCAGTAGGCACATAGATGATGTCGGCAACAACCACACGCTCGCCAGGTGCTATCACGCAAGAGTCACAGTCGGCAGCAGCAATGTCAACCTCAGGATTCTGGTCGCTTCGCAAGGAATGTAGCACAAGAGAGTCACCCTTCACGACGAAATTGAAATTCTGCGTGTAATGATGTGTTGTATAGAACGAGATGGAGTCCTGTTGCTTATCCGTCAGACTCCACGCATCAGGAGTCTGGCTTGCCTGATTGTAGCAAGCCGAGCAAAGTATGCACGACACCAAGAGCAAGAACCATCTAAACATAACTATTCCTTTATATTACTTACAACAAACATCTCACATCTTTTACAGTCAAACTGAAGTCTAAAAGACCTGCCGTCAGAGAGTCTCAACGTCAGAGGCTCCTTCCACTCAGGCTTTTGTCCACCCTTCGCGACACAATATCCCAAAGCATGACGCAGGCAAAAACGGCACTGCATCAGAACCTCATTCCGTTCATGCTTCTTCTCCGTCTCGAAAGAAGTCGCCTCTATACCCTGCTTGCGATAGAATTCAACGGCAAGGCGGTTGGAAGCGTTGAAATATTGGGGAGAGGAGAGATTGGAGATTGGAGTAAGATTACTGCACTGCGCTGAATTCCGACTCTCGTTATTCTCTCTCCACACTTCTTTCTGCTCTATCTTCATTACACAATCCCTCCTCATCTGAGCCAACAAGCTGGAAGGCACAAACCAAGGAAAATCCTCTGGAATGGCTACGGAGTCACATTCGTATATCGTCGCGCCAAGTTTCGTCAGTTGGCGAACAATGTTCTCACGCTGTGACTTCTGTGCCACGCTGTGTTCGGCATCGACCTCTACCCTCGCCTTTCTTCCATCTTCCGACTTCACTTCGAGCGCAAAGCCACTGTCGGTAGCAAAAAACGCCATTGACAATGACAAGCGACGAACTGCCGACTGACGGGAAAGAAGTTGCTCAAAGCGTTGGTCGTTGTTGCGGTAGAGTGCAACACCTTGACGCAAGTTGTGCGGCATCGCCGACAGATAAAGATGATTGCCTTCTGCACGATTCACACGAAAGCCTTCAAGCTGTCTGGCAGAGTTGATGAAGCACAATCCATCGCCATTGGCAAATGAAGCCACGCCGCTGACAGTGAGGCACTGACGCTTCACTTCCTTCACTTTTCCCACATACTCCCCCAGTGCCTTTGGCGTATCGGGAGAGAACATGTCAGACTGACGACCATCGGCGAAATAAGTAGTATAGCCACGATTGAAAGTCTTTTTCAGATTAGGAGCGAAATTGCATTTCACCTTTCCGTATGACGCACGACGATACTTTTCCGGTTGAGCCTCAACAATCTCGTTAAGTTTCTGATTGTATGCAGCAGTGACATTCTTAACGTATGCCACATCCTTCAAGCGTCCTTCAATCTTGAACGAAACAGCTCCAGCCTCTACAAGACGCTTTAGATTGTCTATCTGGCACATGTCTTTAAGAGAGAGCAGATGGCGGTCATGTTCGATAATCCTCCCTTCTGCATCGATAAGGTCAAACCTCATGCGACAGAACTGTGCACATTCGCCTCGGTTGGCAGAACGCTGGAAACAATAATGTGAGGCATAACACTGCCCACTATAGCTCACGCACAACGCTCCATGAACAAATACCTCCAGTTCAACATCGGGATTATCGTGATGAATGTTGCGAATCTCTTCAATGGAAAGCTCGCGTGCAAGAACGACACGCTTAAATCCAAGTCTCTTGAGCCATGTAACCTTTTCCGACGACCTATTGTCCGTCTGTGTGCTGGCATGCATCTCCATGCCAAGTTCCCTTAACATGGACACGAGCGCCATGTCCTGTACTAATATTGCATCTACCTTTGCCTCGTAAAGCCTCTGAAGCAGCCGTTTCACGGCATCAAGTTCTTCATCGTAGATGATGGTGTTTACCGTCACATAAACCTTTGCCCCAAACTGGTGTGCATAGCGACAAAGTTCAGCAATGTCGTCAACGCTATTGCCTACCGCAGCCCGCGCCCCAAAGTGGTCGGCTCCGATATACACGGCATCCGCGCCATGATCTATGGCAGCGCATCCACACTCCAGATTCCTTGCCGGTGCCAGAAGCTCCAGCAACTGCACGCTCCCTCCTCCATTGTCGGAGCGACAGGAAGCATCAGTATATTTCATTTATGTTGTATGGAGTGACTTGATAGATATAATAGTTTATCCAGTTGCTGTAAAGGAGATTGGCATGCGCTCGCCAAGTAACCACTGGACTATTGCAGGGATCGTCGTCGAGATAGTAGTTGACAGGCTTTCCTACATCACTTCTCACTCCGATGTCTCTCCTATATTCCTTATCGAGAGTGTCAGGTGCATATTCGAGATGTCCTGTGACATAGAACTCACGTCCTCCACGCGCCATTACCATGCTTACCCCACTCTCTGGCGACTCGGCAATTATTGTCAAGTCAGGCGACTTCTCAATATCCTCACGTCTTATCTCCGTATGTCGGCTATGTGGCATATAGAACATGTCGTCGAATCCACGGAATATAGGCAGATGAGGACATAACGGCCTTTGCCTAAAGATGCCGAACATCTTCTTGTCAAGTGGATATTTTGGTATTCCATAATGGCAGTATAGTCCAGCCTGAGCCGCCCAACAGATATACATAGTTGACATTACATGTGTGCGTGCCCATTTCATTATGGTGCTTATCTCATCCCAATAAGTCACCTCCTCGTAGTCGTATGTCTCAACCGGTGCGCCAGTAATAATCATTCCATCGAATTTCTCATCTCGCATTTCCTCAAAGTCACGATAGAACATCATCATGTGCTCTATTGGCGTATTTTTCGGGGTATGGCTCTTCAGCTTCATAAACGAAATTTCGAGCTGAAGCGGAGTGTTTGAGAGCAGACGCACAAGGTCAGTCTCTGTTGTAATCTTCAAAGGCATGAGATTAAGGATGACCATCTTCAGAGGACGGATATCCTGAGTTCTCGCCCTCGTGTTGTCCATTACGAAAATGTGTTCTTTTTTAAGCAGCTCAATAGCGGGCAGCTTATCTGGTAGTCTTAATGGCATTTTTCTATTAATTATTATGTTAGATTATCTTCATGACACAAGCAGAAACATTGTCGAAGCCTCCTGCATCGATGGCTGCCTGACAGAGCTGCTGTGCATCGCAGTCAATGCCCAACAGCTGTTCAATGCTTTTATCATCAACCATATCGCTGAGGCCGTCGGAACACATCAGATAGATGTCGCCGTGTCGTATGTCGTTGGTGAACTCGAATATGTCGAGATAAGAAGAGTCACATCCCGCTCCTATGCAGTTTGTCACCACGTTGGAATGTGTCTTCTCGCCTAACAGGGTATTGAGCGAGTGATCGGTGGAAACCTGCATTAGCTTGCCTTCCCTCATCCTATAAAGGCGACTGTCGCCACAGTTTATCCAGAAAAATTTGTTCTGATAGACGATGATTCCTACAAGCGTAGTTCCCATATTGCTGGTTTCTGGACATAACTGACCTTTGGTGTTAAGTGTAGCATTGGTAGAGTTAAGCCATTCCACGAGTGTCTCTATGAAGTTTGTATCGGATAGTTTCATCGGCAGGTCGCCAATGAAGAAATGCAGACTCGATAGCACCTCTTGACTTGCCACCTCACCAGCATTGTATCCCCCCATCCCATCTGCTACGGCAACAACAAATCGCTCACAAGTCTCCAAATAAATATCCGACTTATACGACTCGTTGCGAATATACTTGTTGCGCACAAGTATCATGTCCTCGTTGTTATGCCTAACCAATCCGACATTGCTCGATGCTGTTATGTTTATCTTGTTGAATTTCATCTATTTAGTTCTTTGAAACGTTGTTGATTATGACCTGTAGGTTTATATTGGCAATAGTCACGAGGTCTCCATTGTTTAATGTCATGGCAACATCGGGCAAGAGTTTTCTCTTGTTGAGTAACGTGCCGTTTGAAGAGTGTTTGTCCATGATGCTCCATCCTTCGCCTTTCTTGTAGAACAGCTGCGCATGTATTCCCGACACATACTTGTTCTGCTCGAAAAGCATACGATAAGGCCCCTGTCGTCGCCCAATCACCGCACCATTGATGGCTTGGATGTTGATGTTAAGTTGACGATTGACAAGAGTCAACTGAGGGATGGTCCTGTCAACCATAGATATTGACAAGTTACGGCCAACCTCTGAAGTGAAGGCTATTGGCAATGAGAAATGCTCTGACATGGTAGTCTGCTGGTTCTGCGCCTCAAGTTCCTCTGCCGTAAGCATCATTCCTCCACACAAGGTACAACGACGCCCAGTGCCGACATGTCCGCACTTGCCGCAATACATAAGCATCTTGCCACATTGGTCACAATAATGCGAGCCAGAATCTATCTCTTCCTTGCAAAATGGACAAATTATCATATTCTTTTGTTCTATTACTTCCAAAAAACTATCTTCATACTCTCATCATCGAATAGTATTCAAACTACATTTCGATGTCGTCAGGCATTATCAACCTGTATGTCTCACTCGTAATCTGCGACGCATCCATGTCTGTCACTCTTTCTGAGAGACGCGATATAGTCTCGTCGAGCATCGTACGCATTTCACGCGCATTGCCGAAGGAATGACCCTTTGCCATCACCTTCTGGCATATTGCACCCATAAGCTTGAATTCTGACTCTGGTGCAAGCACATATTCTTCCTTTGCAGCCATCTTCTTGAAAATGGCAAGCAATTCGTCCTCATTGTAGTCATCAATATGCATGCGGTGCGTAAATCGACTTGACAATCCAGGATTCTCCATGAGGAAAGCATCCATCCTGTCCTTATATCCCGCAACGATGACCACGAACTTGCCACGATCGTCCTCCATGCGCTTCATCAAAGTGTCGATGGCCTCATGACCGTATGGGTCTTCGCCACCATTGCAGAGTGAATAGGCCTCATCAATGAACAATACGCCACCCATAGCCTGGTCGCACAGTCTGTTGACCAGCTTTGGAGTCTCACCCATATACTTTCCTACCATCTGCGCACGACTTGCCTCGATGACATTCTTTGTAGGATTGATGTCCATGCTCTGCAACAGCTCGCCCATAAGTCTGGCAAGCGTGGTCTTTCCAGTTCCGGCGTTTCCCGTCACCACAAAGTTCATCACCATCTGCTGAACCTTGCCCACTCCACTTGCCGACCTTTGCTTCATGAACATACTCTGAACGGCAAGGCGACGAATCATATTCTTCACCATCCTCATGCCCACAAAATCATCGAGGTCGTTGAGAACCTCATCAAGAGGACGCTTGCTGTCATTGCCTCCCTGTGGAAGGTCGGCTATGGTCAAAGCATACATATCGCTCTCGCTCAACTTGTCATTGCTCATCTGCTCAACAAGTCGGCGACTTTGACGTTCAACACATTCGTCGAAGAGTTTTCGTGCCTCGCGAGCATTGCCGAAGTTGTGGTCACGGCGCAAGCATATCTGCTCGAACATACGATGTATGGCTCCTTGCATCTCGTCATCTACACTAAACTTTCGAGCATAGACCATATTGAGGAAAATCCTGGTCAACTCGTTGGCAGAGTAGTCATCGAAGTGTATCGTCTGGGTGAAACGGCTCTTCAGACCTGGATTGGAGTCAATAAAGTCATGCATCTGCTGCGTATAACCCGCCACGATACATACAAACTTGCCACGATCGTCCTCAAGACGCTTCAACAGTGTGTCGATGGCTTCTGAACCAAAAGAATCCTGGTCGTTGGATTTCAGTGTATATGCCTCATCGATAAACAGCACACCTCCCATGGCAGAATCGACGAGCTGATTGGTCTTTATTGCCGTTTGTCCGCTAAATCCAGCCACAAGGCTACTGCGGTCAGCTTCCACCAACTGGCCTCGTGGCAAAACTCCCAGTGTCTTAAACACCTTCGCCATGATACGAGCCACAGTAGTCTTTCCTGTGCCGGGATTTCCTGTGAAAATGTAGTGTTTGCCTTGGAATGTGTCCTTGGCACCGCGTTCTATCTGCAAATTGATGAACGAAGCAAGGTTGCTCACTTCCTGTTTTACCGTAGCCAGACCTACAAGTCCATCAAGTTCCTTTAGACAATCGGTGTAGTCAACAGTCGCAGGACGGTCGTATGGAACATCGTCCTCTTCAATAGTCATCAGCTCATCGTTGCTCAGCGTCTTGAGGTCGTTCTTCTCCAGACGCTCTGCTTGAAGCTTGCAGATGGAGTCGAAGAGCTGACGCATGGCTCGTCCGTTTGAGAAGTTCTTGTCGCGATGCTCATAAAGGTCGTTGATGACCATCAAAGCCTTATCCTGTGCCTTTGGCGATAACAAGTACTTCTTGTCTTCTGCAAAGGTAAGCATGATTTTGTATAACTCTGATGGATTGTAGTCATCGATGTTGAGGAAATAGTTGAATCGGCTTCTGAATCCAGGATTTATACGGAACAGATTATCCATCTCCATCCTATATCCCGCAACAATACAGACGAACTTGCCACGGTCGTCCTCCATACGTTTCATCAGTTTCTCAAGGGCCTGTGCTCCCTGTTGGTCACGTTCTCCCGTCTGGTTGATTGGTGCGAGCGTGTAAGCCTCATCCACAAAGAGGATACCACCCATAGCCTTGTCACAAAGCCTGTCAACCTGCTTTGGTGTCTCACCTTGATAAGGGCTTACCATCTTCGCACGATCCACCTCAACGACATGTCCGCTGTCGAGATAACCAATAGCCGCCAAGATTTCTCCCAGTTTTCTCGCTATTGTTGTCTTTCCTGTTCCTGGATTTCCCGTCAGTACGATGTGCATCGACATCTTTTCTGAGCCTCCCAGTCCTCTACCCTGTCGCTCAAGACCGTTCTTCACCGAATAGGCAATCTCCCTTACAGCCTTCTTAACCTCATCCATTCCGATGAAATGGTCAAGGTCAGACAAGATATCGTCCAAGGAACATTCCTCAGGCACATATCCACGAATATCATCCGGCTCAATCACCTTTGCGTCGATGCCCCTGCTAATAAACGATGTAAAGATGTCCTCAGCCACTTTGGTAGCCTCGTGGGCGAAGCCAAACGTATCGTCCTTAGTCTTTACCTTATATTTAAAATATGCTGATAGCTTGCGCTCTGCCTCAGGGCTGAAAATATTTAGTCCATACTTCGATTGCAACAGGTTACGGCATATAGCGGAGAGTTCCTTCGGACCTGGAGTAGGCAGATAGAACTTATACTTAAAGCGGTTGCTTATGGCAGGATTGTTGGTCAAGAAATCATCAAGACCGCGTGTAAGTCCGGAAATGACAACAATGGGATCGTCATCCCAATGGTCCATCTCAACAAATAGCTTGTCGAGCGGATTCACCTGATTTGAGTAACGGTCCGGAAGCAGTTTCTGAACATTGTCGAAGAAAATTATACCTCCCTTTGCCTTCTTTATGTTGTCATCCCACTTATCGACGAACCTTTGGTAGTCCACGGCATCAACCATGGTAAGCTTCGACTTTGAGATAATCTTGTTCTGGAAGAAATAGTCACGAAGGATTTCAGCAAGCATTGTCTTGCCAGTTCCAGTCTCGCCAACAATAATGGCATTGATGCTCAACCTGACATTTGCGACATCCTTACGCGACTGTAGGAAGGTATATGTGTCAACTACAGTCTTCAGTTGTGATTTCAACTCATCAAGACCAACCATTTTCGAAAGTACGTTCTGTGATGCCATTGGTTTTCCACACCAACGGCAGAACTTCGCAATCGTACGGTTTTCCTTATGACAATGTTCACATTTCATACTTATTATATATAGGTATTAATATCAATATGGTGAGGCGAAATTCAGAAGATGATGATTAAACAATATCATTTCCATCAGCAAGACGAACACCAACACACTCCAAAGAGCATAGTGTATCACCGAATCGCTGCTTACCGATTTAAACTGATTCTTCACATCTTCGAGCAATCCGAACTTGGAACCATTAAACCTTGAGGAACGCGTCTTGAAGGTATAGAACAATGGTTCAAGCAGCGACGACTTCATATCGTCGTCCATAACCTCCGCCACGAGTTCCTTATCCTCTGTTCCCTCTTTGCGATTGTCGGTAAAATAACATATCAAGATGTAAAGGGCTGTAAGAACCAATACCGTGGGTAGGAACAATATCGGCATGTGGTTGTTGACGTAGCGTATGGCAAGCAAAGGGATGAAAGAGGTAAGGAATCCAAAGGTTGCCCAAATGGTGGCCATGGTGACTCCAAATCCCTTGAAGAAAGCACTAACGCCAACTATTATTGCCGTGGACATGCCCACAGGCAGACAAACGGTTACGAAGCCATTGTCTATCAGTTCCCTGCGCCCGTGTATGCCGAAAAGTATCACCGAAAGGATCCACAATGCTGACAGTCCGTAGAAAAGACGTTTCAGGATGCGCGCCCTTCTACAGGAACGTTTATACTCAACCCTCACCTCTTCATACTTGCGCTCGGTCTCTTCCTTGGCCTTAATGAAACGCCTATAGTATGTCTGCTGCGGGTCGATGGAGCCAATGGCCATTATCCACTGTTCCAAGCTGCGCTCATAACTGTACTCAATACTAAAATCTTCAAACGGATTCTCATGGTAGAAGACAGAGAGCCACTGCACGAAACTGCCATTTCGAATTTCGCTTCGCATCTCGGCAACGTCGCGAGTCTCAATCATCCTACCATCTTCCAGCACTGTGCCAGAAGCCAACTTATAGGAAGGCGTTGCGTCGAGCAACCTACAGAAGCGGTAAGCTGCCGTGTGTAAATCGTAAGCTCCGAAACGTTCACGATTCTCCTCGCTCTTTATGTCAAAGCATCTAACGCAATCGTGTATCTGCTTGTTCCAACCGTGGAGATGGGCAAAATAAAGGAAACGTCCTTCCTTGTCAGAGAAATCGGCTATGCGCTCGGCAAAAGCCTTCTCGTCAAGATTCTGCCACTGCTTAAGTTTCTCTGACAGTAACATTCCCACCTTCTTGGGGGTGTTGGCACTGCGAAGGTCAAATGCCGCCGTTCGGTCAATGTTATACAACACTTTGTATGCAAGAGTCATCGAGAACGGCTTTCCTTCGGTCATAATGCGCAAAGCCTCGCAAGCCATAACATCCTCATGACTGTACATCCACGACAGCAATCGTCCGTCGGTAATGCTGCGCCACTCACTTTCGGTCATGTCCTCATAGCCGAAACAATGCACTATGTCCTTTATGGTCCTTGACTTATGCTTTGCAAAGAATGGCATTTCCTTGTCCAACTCATATATCGTACGCAGCAAGGCAATCTTAAGCATCTGGGGTTGCGCACCAGTGAAATAGCCTCGCATGCGATTGATGTCGCAGTCTGTATGACATTCTGCATAAACCCAAACATTGTCGTTAGGATTACGCAGCAGCATCTGATATTTCTCGATATTGAGCAACAAAGTGACTGCAAGACTATGTATATTGTTGCAGTCCTGACCGTTTATGTCAACGTATGGCCATGAAGGATCCATGGAATACACCGCTGCCATCAGTCCTGCATGTTGGTCAACGGGATAGCGATTCTGTACTATGTCCTTCAACACCATAGCCATCTTGCTGTTGCCACACGACTCAAACCAGTTGCCAAGTCTTCCTCCATAGAGATAGCCACGGGCAATGCGCTCATTATTCAACAACATTGGAATAAGTTCCTGCACATTCTCCGCAGCAAGATTGCGTTCAGGATCGACCACGAAAGTCTTGTAACGCAGGAAAGGAGATGAAAGGTCAACCTCAGGACTCTCGCCCAGGAACCATTGCTCCACTTCATTGTAAGTCCATCGCTTTTGAATGTTTACAGCCGTCAGTCCTGCTATTAGGAGTCGCACCCTCTCAGGCAGCGTTTCCATTCCTGGCAGTCGTCCCTCATTCTTGCGTTTCATTATGGTTCGCTCGCCCACATTGAAAGGACTGTTGCCTCGCCACAAGGCAAGCAGCGTGATGCCCAATGAATAATAGTCGGTAGCGGGAGTAAGTTCCACTATTCCGTCGATGACGTCATTGTACATCTCGGGCGAGGCATATATAGGAGTTCTTGCCTGTGTTGTCCTGTGCAGTTCATCTTTGTTATGTATGACCGACGATATTCCAAAATCGCCCAGCACCACCTGTGTATGCTCTTCGTCGCGGAAGAAGAAGTTGCCGGGTTTTATGTCCTTGTGAATTATATTGTTGTTGTGGCAATATGCCAGTGCAGCCGCTCCTTGCAGTGCGATTCTGCGGAACTTGTCTAAATCGCCATGTATCTGGTAGTGGCTCAATGTTCCACCCCTCAGATACTCCATCAACTCATAGTCACGATTTACGCCTTCGACATAAATTTTTCCGAAGTCGAAAATCTGAACTATCATCTCGAAGTCGAAGTTTGCCACTATCTTCATCAGCTTCCTCTTTAGAGTGAAGTTCGGATAGTACACTTTCAGCACCAGCTCACGACCATCGTTTTCCACAAGAAAGACCTGCGCCTCACCAGAGTTGTCGCTAAGGCACTTCAGTTTCTTATAGAAGCGTCCCTTTATCTCGAAAGAATCCTCCACAATGTTTGTCATTATGGCAGGCTCAGATCTGAATGTCCTTTCCACATCGTCCAAACGACCGGTAACATCGAGATTTGAGTCGATGTTCATGGTGCGCTGGAGCAAACCGTCTTGCGTACCCGTGTCGAATGTCACACCATCATTAGGTTTAATCGTATTTTCATCCATTGTCGTCAACGATTTTTGATTTAGAGCTTTGTCCCAAGATTATCCATTTGCCGCCAAGATGTGGTTTTGCACAACCGCATGGGCTACTGTGTATAGCGTTCTTGTAGTTACATTTCCACGCCAACCGCAGACCGGAAGGTTTCATCGCCATGGCATAATTACGCGCGACTACGGGTTTCTCGGTGGGCACCGTCTGCATTTCCTCAAGAACCCTCATCAGCTGCTCTGCAAGATTCTGCTTTCTAATCCTGTATTCCTCCAAGGTGATGCGCTTGGATGCCTTCTCTTGTATGATGGGAGCATTCTCGCCCTTGTCTTCCTCAAGCAGCCTCAGAACTCTATCTCTCAATGCTCTGTTTGCCTCCTCGTGCATTACCTCGGCCTCAGAAGTCATTGGCAACGACTGGTCGAGTGCCGACAACTGGTCAGCAACCATCTGCATGTGCTTATACTCTGGTGTCTGCCTAATTTCCAAAAACAATTGTCGGGCTTCGTCGGTCAACGGCAGTCCGCACTGCTTGCAGAAGGCGAACTCGTTCATTGTGTTGCAACGTGGGCAAACGATGCCGCCTCTTGGGTTGCCACATTCCGGACAATATGCCTCATCGCCTTGAAGTGCGGCTCCACAGAAAGAGCAAGTGTCGTATTTGACATAACGATGGCAAGACTCGCAAAAGTCGGCTCCCTCGCTCATTGGTGCTCCACAATTGGGGCACAACACCAACGACTCACTCTGCTGCAAGGCATTCAACCTTCCCATGGCATCATAACGCTGACCATCATCATCATTTGGATTGGCATAAGAAGGATTATCGGGCATCAATGAATGCTCGAATCGTTCCATTCTCTGGCTGTCTATGTTAAATCTACTTTCGTCCATAAAAGGTCCTTTTAGGTTTTCATTCAATCAAAAATCCTTCAGTTTTCTGATATTTTGATGTAATGTGTGTGCAAAGATATAAAATAATTCCTTAATAAACAAAAAAACCGCCCATTTTTTTTCATTTTGGGCGGTCTTTATCTTATTTTGTTAAATGATTGTCATCACCAGAGTTCCAATCTCTCGGCCTTAGGCAGATAGAGTTTGTCACCTTCTTTCACATCGAAAGCCTCATACCACGCATCAATGTGCGGCAGTGCGCCATTGACGCGCCAACGACTCAGTGAGTGAGGGTCTGTTTTTGTACGATTGCGTATCTCCTCGTCTGTAATGTTGCCTGCCCAAACACCTGCGTATGCCATGAAGAAGCGTTGGTCGGCGGAATAGCCGTCCTTGTCTGCGGGCTTTGACTCCTTTGTGGCATTCTTGAAGGCGGTATATGCCACCTGCAGGCCACCATGGTCGGCAAGGTTCTCGCCAAGGGTGAAACGGCCATTGGCATTAAGGTCAGGAAGAACTTTTATTGCAGAGAAGAACCTGTCGCAGAGATCAGCCTTCTCGTTAAATTTTTTCGCATCCTCAGCAGTCCACCAATCCTTCATGTTGCCATTTTTGTCATAGTTACGTCCGCTGTCGTCAAAGCCATGAGTCATCTCATGACCAATAACAACGCCTATGGCACCATAGTTGAACGCATCGTCGGCATCAGCATCGAAGAATGGAGGCTGTAGAATACCTGCTGGAAAACATATCTCGTTGGTCGTTGGGTTATAGTAGGCGTTGACGGTCTGAGGTGTCATGCCCCACTTGTCGCGGTCAACGGGTTTGCCAAGGGTTTTGTCAAGCTGATAAGCCAACCAGAAACGAGAGCACTCTACCATATTGTCATAATAAGACTTCGACGGATCGATGGTAAGACCGCTGATGTCGTCCCACTTGTCAGGATAGCCAATCTTCACATAAAAGGTACTTAGCTTCTCCTGTGCGTTCTTCTTTGTTTCATCGCTCATCCAGTTTTGTTCGTCGATACGTTCACTAAGTGCCTTCTGTAGATTCCTCACGAGTGTCACCATACGTTCCTTCGACGATGCGGGGAAGTACTTTTCTACATAAATCTTTCCAAGTGCTTGTCCCATCACGCCTTCAACCTGCTGTGTGGCACGCTTCCAGAGAGGATAATCTTCCTTGCGGCCCGACATTGTCTTGCCAAAGAAATCGAAGTTAGCGGCAATGACGTCGTCGCTAAGATAGCTGACGCCATCCATTATCTGTCCCCACTCCATGTAGTCGCGATATTCATCAGCCTTCAACGAGCCTATAAGACTATTGACAGCCTCGACAAATTCCGGTTGGCCAACAACGAGTTCATCGATATATTTCAAGTCGATGCCTGTTGCCACGAGCTGCCTATCGAGTTTGATGTTCGGATATCTGTTGTTGAAGTCTGTACGCGACATCCTATGATAGTTGGCCTCTGGATTGCGCAACTCGGCTGGAGCCTTCGACGCCTTGGCAAGGGTAGTCTCCAGTTTCATTATGTTCTGCATCTTCTTTTGTGCTGCCTTCTCGCTGAAGCCAAACAGGGTAAACATCCTTACTATATGCTTCTTGTATGCCTCACGGATGGCCGTTGTTGCCTCGTCCTCGTCAAGATAATACGATTTCTGACGCAGTGTAAGTCCACTTTGCCACACATTGAGAATGTTCTGTGTGGAATTTTTGCGGTCTGTTCCATAATAAGCGCCGAAAAACTCATGGTCGCCATACTTAGCGAGCGACAACTGTACATCAAACAGCTGGTCTAAGGTCTTTGCCTTCTCCATTTTCTCGATTATTGGCATCAGTGGTTTGATACCTTCCTTGTTGCGGCGTACCGAGTCAATGGCGAGTTTGTAAAGGTCGCTGAGCTTGCGCTCTACAGTGCCTTCCTTATAATCCACATTCTTCAGTTCGTCAAGAATGGCATTGATGCGTTTGTTGTTATTCTCGCCCAGCTGGTCAAAGCTGCCATAACGCGAGTAAGCCGCTGGCAGTGGATTGGCCTTCATCCATCCTCCGCAGGCAAACTGATAGAAATCGTCGGCAGGACGCACCGACGTGTCAAGATTGGCCATCTTTATGCCAGCCGTCAAATTTTCCTGGGCTAATGTTCCCATAGTTGACGAGGCCATTGCCATAATTGTCATAATTGTTCTAACCTTCATATTTTCTTCTTTTACATTATCTCTTAATTTTTAATTCTTAACTCTTAATTCTTAACTTTTCAGTTCTTCCAACAGAACACTCGCCTTCTCCCATCGTTCCACCTCTTCGTCGAGAGCCCGTTTAGTCGAGGTGTATTCAGTTATTATTGTCATATCGCTGGCGTTCTCGGGTTTGCAGAGAATTTCGTCAAGTTCTTTCAAGCGTTTCTCCATTTGCTCAATCTTGCGTTCCGATTCATTCACGGCCTTCTCTGCCTTGTTTATCTGCTTCTGACGTTCTTTGCGCTCCGCATAGCTTGCTTTGTTGGTGCTGTCCTTTATCTCTGTTACTCCAGATTTTCCAGGAATATCTGGAGTTCCAGGACTTTCCGACTTCACCGAAAACGCCTCAACACCCTCAGTAGCACAAGTGCGAAGATAGTCGTAAATGCCGCCAATATGCTCACGCACCTTACCACCACCAAACTCATATACCTTGCTAACCAAGCCATCGAGGAACTCACGGTCGTGACTCACTATTATCGCCGTACCGTCAAACGCCTTTATGGCTTCCTTCAGCACGTCTTTCGATGGCATGTCGAGGTGGTTGGTAGGCTCGTCAAGTATAAGCAGATTGACAGGTTCAAGCAGCAGACGTATCATTGCCAGTCGGCTACGCTCACCGCCACTGAGCACCTTCACCTTCTTCTCCGATGCCTCGCCACCAAACATGAAAGCTCCGAGTATGTCATTGATTTTCAAACGTATCTCGCCTCGCGCTACATTGTCGATGGTCTCAAACACCGAAAGGCTCTCGTCCAACAGTTGCGCTTGATTCTGAGCAAAATAGCCAATCTGCACGTTATGTCCAATCTTCAACTCGCCAGTGAAAGGAATCTCGTTCATTATACATTTCACTAACGTTGACTTTCCCTCACCGTTGCGCCCCACGAAAGCAACTTTCTCTCCACGCTTTATCGTCATGTTCACATGGTCAAACACCGTGTGGCTTCCGTAGTCCTTGCGCACATCGTCGCAAATGATGGGGAAGTCGCCACTGCGCAGACAAGGAGGAAACTTCAAGTGGAGCGCCGAGTTGTCCACCTCGTCAATCTCTATCGGTACAATCTTTTCCAACTGCTTCAGTCGGCTCTGTACCTGCACAGCCTTCGTCGGCTTATAGCGGAAACGCTCCACGAAGTCCTTTATGTCGGCTATCTCCTTCTGTTGGTTCTCGTATGCCCTGAGTTGTTGTTCACGGCGTTCAGCCCTCAACTTCACATATTCGTCGTACTTAACACGATAGTCGATAATCTTGCCGCATGATATTTCCAGAGTGCGGTTCGTCACGTTGTTGATGAACGCACGGTCGTGGCTCACCATCACGACAGCCTTTGCCTGAGTGCTCAGAAACTGCTCCAGCCACTGTATCGACTCAATGTCCAAATGGTTTGTTGGCTCGTCGAGAAGCAACACGTCAGGTTTCTTCAACAGTATCTTAGCCAACTCTATTCTCATTCGCCAACCGCCTGAGAACTCACTTGTTGGGCGGTCAAGGTCGTCACGTCTGAAACCAAGTCCGGCAAGCGTACGCTCCAGCTCCGCCTCGCAGTTCTCCGCACCCATCATCAACAGGCGTTCATGCTCGGTCGTGAACTTCTCCACCAGAGCGGCATAATCCTCGCTCTCGTAGTCGGTGCGCTCGGCAAGCTGTCGGTTCAAGTCATCAACGCGCTTGCTCAGCTCCGTCACGTTGTCAAAAGCCTTGCGTGCCTCGTCCCTCACCGTAGTGTCGTCTTGCAGAATCATCACCTGTGGCAAATATCCTATAGTCGTGTCGTTAGGCACAGCCACCACTCCCTCCGTGGGCTTCTGCATTCCGCAGAGAATCTTCAGTAATGTCGATTTTCCCGCACCGTTCTTTCCAACGAGTGCAATGCGGTCACGATCGTTCACCACGAAGCAAGCTCCACTGAACAATGGCTTTACGCCAAACTCTACCTTCAATTGTTCTACTGAAATCATTTTTTCGTCCGTTTGGCTTGCAAAGTTACATCTTTTAAATAATACGACAAAATCTTTTATGCTTTTTTATCACTCCACCCTTTACTCTGCGTCGTTACCAACGAGAGTTGAGTAAAAAAAACACTATTCGATGTCGCAGAATCGAATAGTGGAATTGGCGACATCGAATAGTGGCATATAACGGTTGTATTGTGCAGCGAGATTTGGGCGAGACGCTCACGCTCCCAATGTCCTACACCATCTATGTTTGAGCAATTTCTATTGGAATTTGGTCGTTTTATGGACAGGGAAGTCGGCTGTCTGCCACCATATTAATGCGTTGATATAAATTAACGTGAGTTCGACGAAATTCACCGACTTGTATAACCCAGATATAAAGAGAATTTCGTCGGAACTGTTCAGCGATTTATTTTTAACCCCAGAGCAAAAGAGAATAAGAGCAGTCCTGCCATGTTTTTTAGATAGAATAGCAATCGATGAGTTCACAGAGCCTTCTGCCTTGATGAAACGACATGCGCAGCACT
>JBJEKR010000126.1:0-2791 GCA_051878735.1 Prevotella sp.
ATTTTACTTAATATATGCAATTGTTGTTATGCAACCTATTCTTGCATTGTTCTCTACATATCTTCTGATATATGAAGGCTTGACATTTAAAGTCAATGTTCCACTATGTTGTTCAAAGAACCAGAGGGACATGCAACTATTTTCTAGCCTCTAATCATCAGAATTTATAAAACTATTGTACTCTTCCTCGCAATTGGGACACAGTTCTGCATCGTTCAGTATAGCTCGTTCTCCACAGCGGACACAGGTTTCAAAATCTTCAAAACAGAAATAGGGAGCCAGGTCGATGGTAGATTCTATGTTTCCACCGTCTATCTCGATGTTCTGATAGTTGATAATGCCTATCGGGTACTCCCATATCTGCAGCGTGAGGTCTATTTGCTTGCAGCAATCAGGACATTCACAAACTTCGTATGACTCGTATTCCACCACACAGCCCATACTTCTGTCATCTGCATAGGAACTGTCCCAATCGAAATTGAAATCATCGGGGTCAACTTCAAAGAGTTCACCACATGTGTCGCAACGAACCAAAAGCGTGTCACCTCCGTGGTCTCTCCTCAACCTACGCTCTCGTGCCATACGTGACAAGAGGTCTCGTGCGGCACCGAGTTTGCCTTGAAGTTCCTGCACGGGTTCCGTGGGCTGATAAGTTTTTTCTATCTGTTCGATAAACTTGGATGTCTGATACATCCATATCTTTCGACCGGTCTCTTCCTCAAATTCTGCCAACAGTTCCCTGCGCGGATTTCCCAGTTCTTCCTTCAGGGGCCTTTCCTGTCGCTTGTCCTTGGATGACTCGTCAACAATCACCCAATCGGACTTGACATCATTGCATACGAAGATGATGTCTTTACCGTTTTCCTTGGCATAGCGCAAGACTTCCTTCCAGATAATCAAATCACCATATTGACGGATACCTGACTTTTCGGTTGCGTCCTCGTAGCCCGGTGGAATCTGATTGGCATAGCGATAAATGCCTTCTTTCACGATTTCCTTAATTTCAGAATACGAGAAGGGCTTTCCTTTGGGGAGGCTGTCGATAGCGAGTTTCAATCGGTCATCATCTGCTATGGCATTGATTTCCTTCTTCCGTTCCTGGTATTCCTTTGCAACGATGGTCTTGATTTCAGCAACTTTGGGGCCTATATCGTCAACAAGTGCCTTTATCTTGGTCAAGCTATGGTCGGACACAAAAGGATGATAGTATGTGCTTTCCCACTGCTTGATGTATGACCGCAAATCTGCTATCAGCTTATTGCCTTGGAGGTCTTTGTCAGCATATTTTTCAGTGATGGGTTTCCTCATGACACTCTCCCGGTTCTTTTTGAACTCGTAGCATACCTGAGACGGCAGCCATATTCTGTTTGAAAGGAACTTCAAGATGTCTGCCATTATCTCCTGACTTTCCTTGGTCATGTAATAGAAGTCGAGCAATGCGTTGGTATCAAAGACGATTATCGCCGAATCCCAAAGCTGTTGTTCTGTGTCCTTGTCAATAGAAGAAGTGGTGTATATTGTTCTCATGATTTTGACTCAAAATGCTTCAAAAAAAAGTATGTTGACATAAATGGCAAACTATCTAAAGATAAATGGCAATGTATGTTTAGATACTTGGCGTGGTATGTTGAGAGCCTAAAATACGAAACTGTTGAATGACAACTTGGGACGATTGCCATTGCCTTGTCTGAAATAGCCTGTGCTATAATAAGTCGGTCAAATGGGCCAATATATTCGTATCGAGATAAAGCCTCATTTCAGCACCGCTTTCAAGTCATTTATCTCCAAGAACATAGTTCTGTTTTTTGAAAAGAACCACTCTCCTGCTTTATTGAGCTTCTTGGGCAATTGTGCTCTAAGCTCCTCAAAATTTATTTTTTCTCCCATAATTCTATATTCATTTTTTGAAACTTCTCTGCAAAGATACACATTAATTCTGAAACAACCAAGGATATCCTGAAAAATGTGCGAATTTGTGGGGCAACAATTATGTTTAACATCTGTAGTTTATAATCAGATGATTATGCCAATTATCGCCCATGGAACGAGTGCCTTATGCCAATTGTTATGTCAGCCTTGCTGTCCGTATGGTCTTGATGGTTTTGTCGCAAGCTCTTTGTTGATCTGGGCGCGGAGGTTGCTGTCTGTTATTCCGCTTCTGAGGTTCGGACAGAAGGGAAGGAGGTTCTTGAAGAAGGATGCTTTGACGGCAAGGACGCTGTCGAGATAGGGGATGGAGTCGTCACGAACCATTGCGACCACAATCTTGGCAAGGTCGGCAGCGGTGTAGCACTTATTGAGCTTGGTTATGTATGTTGTGTCGATATACACATTATTATATATACACGTGCGCGAGGGTGGCTCTGCCACTTCCGTGGTTTGGTAGTGGAAGTGCTGCTCGGCATGGGTGGCGTTGGGCAATATCTGATTGTTGCCGCCATGGATATTGATGTTTACTGTGGCCTTTTCTTCTGTCATTTTCTTCGGTTTTTTTTGGTCGTACGACATGGGATTCTATGGTCGTACGTTCAAAGGGTCTGTGGTCGTACGTCGTTAGGTGCTATGGACGTACTACCAAAGGGTGCTTGGACGTACGTCCATAGAACCTTTGAACGGCAGTGAACGGGATTGAACGAGAAGTGCGTGAGAAGCACTGATTCTGAACAGTTTTTGAACGGGAATGAATATGCTTGAAAACGGCTGTCAGATGTAGTAACTTTGCATTCAGAAAAGCGGAAACAGGCTGCACTCGGCAAAAGTAAGCAAGCTTACATTGCTCTCGTTTGCACTG
>JBJEKR010000127.1:0-12360 GCA_051878735.1 Prevotella sp.
GGACGCTGTATGGGGGCTTGATAGCGCATCATCTCCAGTCCTGCCACCATTTCCGTGATGCTGCCTTTGTTCACCAAATCCTGTGGAGTGCCTGTCATAATCAGCTTGACGAGTTCCTGCGATACGTTGCCGTCGAGACGCAATGCGGCAAGCAGGAGACCGGGGTCGAGGAACAGATATTTCACGCGACGCTCGTCTGCCTCGGCATAAAGCGGAAAACCGTTGGCAGCGGTAGCCACCACGGGAGTGATGATGCCGGCAAGGGTAAGCAGATGGAGGGCTTCACGAATCTGATAACTGCGATGACCGTCGGAAATCTGATTGAAGGTCAGCTTCTGTCCTATCTGGTGGCACACGCCATGGAGCGTGAGGCGAAGAAGTTCGGGATTGGCTCGACGGGAGTATTTGTTGAAATCGTCTTCGTATGTAAGGAGAATGTCATTATGCACCTGCTGGCATTGCAGAAAGTCGGACGTGGCTTTCCATGTGGCCACCGCTTCGGGCATACCGCCAACAAGCATATAGATGCGGAACTGCTCTACGAGTTTGGCATGGAAAGGCTCGTCGAGCGGATGGGTGGCATCTGCCGCATTGCGCATGGTGAGCAGTCCTTCCATGCCCATGGCTATGAGAAACTCATCGAAGGTCATGGGGTACATGAAGATGGAATGGATGCGCCCTACGCCAAAGGTGGGGAGTTCCTGCAAGGCAAACTCCAGCAGCGACCCTGCCGCCACGACATGCAGTTCGGGATAGTCTTCCTTGAAGAAGCGCAGGGCCATGATGGCTTCGGGGCAGGCTTGTATCTCATCGAGGAAAAGCAGTGTCTTGCTGGGAATAATGGGAACCTGAAGGTAGTTGGACAGCTTGGTGGCAATGAGACGGACATCAAGGTTGCCCTTGAAGAAGGTGGCTACGGCTTGGTCGCGCTCAAAGTTGACTTCGGCAAAATGCTGGAAACTCTTGCCGAGCTGACGCACGGCAGAAGACTTGCCCACTTGACGTGCTCCACGGAGCAGAAGCGGTTTATGAACGGTGCGCTCCTTCCATTCCAGAAGCGTACGGTCGATATTACGAGTGATATAATTCTTCATATTTGCTGTATTGCTTGAATTTCAGGTGCAAAGATAGTGCAAGGTGAGTGCAGAAGGTCAAGCTTGCTTGAAAACTTTTGCCGAGCCGAAGCCTATCTTCGCAAATTTTGGTTGCAAAGATACAAATAATTGCTCAAATCCGAGAAATAATTTGAGAAAAATTGCTCAAATCCGAGAAATAATTCTTTTGTTTTTGCTCAAATCCGAGAAATAACCCAAAGAAATAATCAGAAAACGATGTACAAGTACTTACTATAATGGGAATGCACGAGTTGTTTTTTGAATTGATACAAGTGGCGATAGGGAGGCGAACTTTTCTATCGCATTCACCTACCGCAGAGGAATGGGATATGTTATATCGTATGGCTGAGAGCCAGGCGATATTGGGGATATGCTTTGCCGGAGTCAAACGGTTGCAGGATACAGAATATTGTGTGCCAGTGCCACTATTCATGCAATGGCTTGCCGTAGCTGCAAAGATACAGCAGCGAAACGAGGACATGGACAGGAAAACTGCTGAGGTATGGACATTGCTGAACAAAGCAGGACTGATAACATGTATGATGACACAGAGGTGGAATTACATCATCGACCCACGCTGATGAGGAACTTGTTTGACGACAAGCGACTTCAACAATGGTGTGATTCTTTTGGTGCAGACACATTAGTTATGACGGACAAGGGATTTGCCGTGCCATCACTTGATTTCAATCGTATTTTCATTCTCACTCATATCTATAGGCATTTCCTGTTTGAAGGCATTGGGCTTAGGCAGCTGATGGATTATTATTTCGTACTTCGCAACGTTAACCTTAACCTTGACGGGGAGTCCTACCTTAACCTTAACAAATTGTTGAGAGAGTTGAGGTTGATGAGGTTTGCTGCGGCGGTGATGTGGGTGTTGGGGCATGTATTTGGCTTGGAAAGGGAATATATGCTATGCGAGCCGGACGAGAAGGAAGGTCGTTTCATCCTTGATGAGATTATGCAGACTGGCAACTTTGGGCAGGGTGACAGAAGATATAAAGGCTATGGCAAGATGCACAGAATGTCACGACACGGATTGCATCTGTTGATGCACTATCCGTCGGAGGTGATATAGACTCCTGTCTGGCTGGTATATCATCGGATATGGAAAATAAATATAAAAAGAAGAATGAGTTATAAATAAAGAAAAAGTATCTCAGATATGTTTGGCAGTTTGTGTCTTTTCTTTTTGTTCCTCAACAGGGAAGGAAAAACCGACCTTAACCTTGACCTGAACTTTGACGATAGCGATAGCGATGGCTTAAAGATTATTTTGAACACGAATTACACGGATTACAGACAACCCCGACTACCGCTGGCAGGAAGCCAGTACCTGTTTATCCGCAGATGTTAGACAGATATTGGACGAATGATACAATTTTTTGCGGATTTATTTGCTGAACACTTGTGTATCTCGGGAAAAAGCATTAATTTTGCAGCTGTAAAATTTATGGCTATAAAATTTGAGGCGTATGAAGAAGTTCTATGACAGAGCGCAAGAGATGGCAAGGCTGAAGGAGGTTCAGCGTCAGGCATACGATGACTGCTCACGTTTTGTGGTGCTGACCGGTAGAAGGCGTGTGGGAAAAACGAGCTTGGTGTATAGGCTTATGCAGGAGACCGAGCGGGAAGCTCCCGGTCTGTATTTCTTTGTGGGAAGAAAGACGGAAAGTGTGCTGGTGCAGACTTTTGCGGAAGAAGTGCGGACAAAACTGGGTGAGTTCGTTCCCGAGGGAATCAGTACGATGCGTGGACTGATGCAGCTGCTGTTAGAGACGGGCAAACGCAGGCGATTCACCGTATTCATGGACGAGTTCCAGGAGTGGGACAATGTGAATGCGGGCGTGTTCAGCGACATGCAGGAGCTGTGGGACAGATACAAGAAGGATACCAACATATGCCTGATTGTATCGGGCTCTGTGTTCCGCATGATGGAGAAGATCTTCAAGGATGAGGGACAGCCTCTTTTCGGACGTGACGATTGCACCATTCGCCTGTTGCCTTTCGCCACCCGTACGATATGCGAGATACTCAGCGATTATAAGCCGGATTTTTCTTCGGAAGATTTGCTCGCGTTATGGACCATCACGGGTGGAGTTGCGAGATATATCGAACTGCTGATGAATAATGGCTGTACGGATGTCAGGAAGATGATTCGCTTTGTGTGTTCTTCGGGCGACAGTTTCTTCGTGAATGAGGGTAAGAACATCCTTATCCAGGAGTTCGGCAAGCAGTATGGCACGTACTTCAGCGTCTTGGGTCAGATAGCCCGTGGCGATGTGACTCAGAGCGAAATAGAGGCTGCCACGGGCATGAAGAGCCTTGGCGGGCAGATGAAGGTGCTGGAGGAGAACTATGGCATCATCCGCAAGAAACGCCCGATAGGTGCCAAGGAGGGAAGTCAGACCGTACGGTTTGAGATTCAGGACAATTTCTTCCGTTTCTGGTTCAGGTATATCTATCGTTATTCGGCTCTCATCGAACTTCAGAACATGCAGGCTTTGGAGAAAATCATGAGGGAGGACTATACCGTTTTTTCGGGCATAGCCTTAGAGAGGTGGTTCCGTCAGCAGTTGATGGAGTCATGCCGTTACCAGCAGTTGGGCGGATGGTGGAAGTCGATCGGTCAGAATGCCAAAGGCAATCGGGATGATTTCGAGATTGACATAGTGGCCGAAACGGTTGATGGAGAGGTAGAGGCATACGAAGTGAAGCGCAATGCCCAGAAGTATAATCCTGCTCGATTGGCAGAGAAGGTTGCACAGATGCAACGCCACATTTTCAAGAACAAAGAAATACGTATGATGGGGCTCTCGATGGATGATATGACACAGTCTTTTAGTAGCGATAGCGATTTTCAGAGATAGCGCTTTGCCGTTGCTGTCGAACTTGGATGCCGGTATGTCGGCGGCTCGGCCTTGCAGGTGATAGCTCATCTTGGCGCCTCCCACGGCCCAATTGAGGGCAGGACAGCGGTAGCTTGAGCTGATGCGGACGGGCTGACCAAAGTGCTGGCGCAAGGACTTGCAGGCAGAGGCGATGGAGGTTGGGATGAGCGTTTGGGGAACGCAATTGTCGATGCCTAACTTGGTAGCGGTGGATGAACGCTCGAACTCAGATGAGGTAAAATGTTCAGTTAACTTCATAAGTAGGTATTCAAAATTAATTTTATGTTTGAATACCTACTTAATATGTCACAATATGGAATTATGCAATCCATTCGAGGTTATGAATTTATAAAATTATCCATGATTATTGATAGGGTTTATACCCTATCCTAATCTATGTCACCCCTTCGGGGTTTATTACGGTTCTATTTATCCACGGAAGATACGGATTATTTGAATAAAACACTTAAGACCATGACAACTTATAAGGTTTTACTTGTTTTACAGTTTTTTCTGAATACGGATTACACAGATTTTTTTCGGCAGGCTTAGGCTGGAAGCCTATACCTTGAGTAACCGGGGACGCAGTCTCCGGATTGCTGATAAGCACAACAGCTGCTTATCAGCAGGCAAATGCCATCGCATTTCCCTACGGTTACTCATAGTACTGGCTTCCTGCCAGAACGGCATTGCTTCACTCTGACACAGGCTTACAACCAGAACAACACTACACAGAAGGCATGAATCTTTTTCCTGTTTTTTGTTCAGATTTGGAGCGAAGCGATCCTTCCAATAACTCGTCCTGAAGAGCTACAAACTGAAGCAAATATCATCGACAAGCCGAACGAACGGTCAAGCCATTCTACGATTGCGTTTCGTGGGGACGGCATCATCTTCACGCTTGGACTATGGATATGGGCGATAGCTTCGCTGGTTTCATGTGGTTTCAGTGGGGGACAAGAGGTTTTTGGCGGCAGTGACATTGATTGCGGGGGTGAGTTTAGTGGATGACATTCGTTCACTGCCTGACTCGGTGTTAGCGCATTGGGGTTATCTCGTTTGTTCCCTTTTAGTACTGGCAGTAGCTTATGTGGCATTTATGAAAAAGTATTATCATCTGCATGAGGCATATTTGGCTTCACTAAAGAAATAATAAACGGTATGGAAATAATAGAAATCAATGACAATCTGCTGGCGGCATTGCATTTGCAGGCTGTGGCATCGAAGCGTAAGCGCATGAACTACGACCTCAGAACGACAACAGAGGATGGCTCGCAACGGATGCTGAATGCGTTGGAGGTGGAGACGAAGGTGCCTATTCATCGGCATTTGGAGACATCGGAGACTACGGTCTGTCTGCAAGGGTGTTTGGATGTGGTGTTCTACGACTTGCGTCCGAATGAGGACTGCGGCGGGCCTGTGATGGGAGACTGCGGGACAGTGATGGCTGACGGCATGGAAACGAATGTCTTTGAACGGTATCGGGTTAGGCTCTGCCCTCGTGAGGGGAAGTATGGGGTGCAGATTCCTCTTGGTGCATGGCATTCTGTGGAGGTCTATGAGCCGAGCACGATATTTGAGGCGAAGGATGGGAGGTACATGTCGTAGTGCGAAATTAAAGAATCAAAAGATTAAAGTGCTTTATGCTGGGCGGCTGTGGTGGTCATTACTTATGACTAAGGCGAGGCTTAACTTATGATCGACGCTGGTCATAAGTTAAGGGAAAAAGGAGAAGTTATGGAGGTGATTAAGGGATATTATCAATTGTTTTAGAATAAGAAAAAATAGTGTTGTCGGATGAAAACGTGTATAATATTTGGTAGTATCGTATTTTTTTTATACATTTGTAGCAAAAAATAAAGAGATATTAGTATGGACAACAAAGAGACAAAGGTTAGAATAAAGACTACGATGGGCGATATCGTAGTGAGACTCTATGACGACACCCCAAAACATCGTGACAATTTCGTAAAGTTGGCAAAAGATGGTTTCTTCGATGGAACGCTTTTCCACCGTGTTATTCGTGACTTCATGATTCAGGGCGGCGACCCTGACAGCAAGGGTGCCCCTGCCGGTAAAACGCTTGGTACGGGTGGACCCGACTACACCATTCCTGCGGAATTCGTTTATCCAAAGCTATTTCACAAACGTGGTGCGCTCAGTGCGGCACGTACTGGTGATGAGGTTAATCCAAGGCGCGAGAGCAGCGGAAGCCAGTTCTACATTGTATGGGGAAAGACATACAAGGAGGCTGAGTTGCGACAGATGGAACGTCAGATGGCAATGCAACAGGAGCAGGCTGTGTTCAATCAGCTTGTGGCTGAGAACAAGGCGAAAATAATGGAATTGAGACGAAACCGCGATAGAGTGGGGCTTCAGGAATTGAACGACGACCTTATTGCCTCAACAAAGGCTATCTGCAATGAGAAGGGTGCGCCAAGGTTTACCGAAGAGCAGGTGAAAGCCTATACTATCATGGGAGGAACACCATTCCTCGATAATCAATATACCGTGTTTGGCGAAGTAGAGGAGGGGCTTGACATCGTGGAACTTATCCAGGGTGTTGAGACAGGACGCAACGACCGTCCAAAAGACGACGTAGTGATGACAAATGTAGAGGTTGTTGAATGATGGTGATGGCTATTCTTTTCCTTGCTGTCGGCATTGGAGTAGGTGTGGTTGTAGGTATGCTGCTTACAAAATCGAGGATGCTTGAGGAGAAGACCGCCATCGTGGCAAGTCGCGACGTGCTTGAGAAGGAGGTGGAGCAACTGAAAAGACAACTCTCCGAGCAGGATTTGCGCAATGCCCGACAGTTTGATGACCTTCGACTTCAGCATAAGGAACAACTTGAGCAGCAGGCGGCTCTGATTCGTGAGCAGATAAACAACGCTTCGGAACAGATATTGAAGAAACGTGCCGAAGAGCTGCAGAAGAACAATACAGAACAGCTCTCAAACATTCTCAATCCACTCAATGAGCGACTTAAGCAAATGAGAGAAGCCGTTGAGAAGAACGACCGTGGGCAAACCATTGCCATGGAACGTCTTGATGCTGCCATAAAGGCTAACCTAAAGCAAGCCAAGGAGGTGGGTGAGAGAGCGGACAAGCTGGCACAGGCCCTCACAGGAGAGAACAAGACCCAAGGAAACTTTGGCGAACTGAGACTGCGTACCTTACTGCTGAACATGGGATTTGAAGAGGGCGTGCAGTTTGAAGAGCAGGCTACCATGAAGGATGAGATGGGCAGGACGATATACGAGGAGGAACAGGGACGGCGCATGGTGCCTGATGTCATTCTGCATTTTCCTGACGACCGCGACGTGATAATCGACTCGAAGATGTCGTTGAAGGCTTTTGAGGATTTCTTCAATGCAGAAACCGAAGACGACAAGGCACGGGCTTTGTCGCATCATATAGCTTCGGTGAGGGCTCATGTGAAGGAACTCGCCCACAAGAACTATAGCAGCTATATAAAAAAGGGAAGGCAGAGACTGGACTTTGTACTTATGTATGTCTATAGCGAGAGCGCCCTTCAGCTGGCATTGGCAAACGACGCATCTCTATGGAAAGATGCCTATGACCAGGGTGTAGTCATTTCGGGCAGCCAGAACCTTTACATGATGCTTAGGGTGCTTGAGATGACCTGGAGACAGGTGCGTCAAGCAGAAAATCAGGAGGAGATAATGGCCATCGCCAACGAGGTGGTCAATAGGGTTCAGATGTTCTACGAGCGCTTCATGGAAGTGGATGAACAACTGAACAAGACTCGCAAGGCTTTTGACAATCTGAAGACCACGACCTCGCCTTCAGGGAAAGGCATAATAACCGCAGCCAGCAAACTGTTGGAGTATGGCGCAAAGGAGAATCCTAAACGAAAGGCTCGATTGGTGGAGTGACGCTATTCTTTCAATAGCTTTTCAAGAAAATCGTCGAGGTCTTTGTCGAGTCCTTCCATCAGGTCGGGGTCGATAATCACAGTGTCGTCGTCAACGACATACAGCTCTGCCACATTGTCTTTCTCGTCGTCTTCGAGAATGAAGGAATAGGGCTTTATGATGGACATAGCCTCGATGAGACTCTTCTTCTTGACTATGCATTTCCTTATGATGGGGGTAATGTTTTCATAGAAGTTCTCGTCCTGGTTGTGTATCCACTGCTCTATTATTGTGCGTGTTATCTCCTTGTCGTCGTCGTCGAAAGCCACAAGTTCTCCCGTATCCTGATTTGCCCTCAGGTGTATGTCGGTTAGTATGGTGGACTCAACGTCTGTTGGAAACTTGTCCACCACTTTACTGATAGTTCTCTCTACTTGTAGTAGTGTCTGTTCTGATACTTTCATTGTGTTAGATATTATATTTGCTGCAAAATTAGTAAAAAAAACTGTGATTGCAAACGATTACGATTTTTTTTTGCAAAAAAGGTTGTTTTTTGTTGGTTAGTTCAAAAGATAATAGTAATTTTGCAAAAAATATCTGATAACGTAAAGACAAACGAACGTCTCCTACTAAAAATATGAGTGGCAAGATAGTCCATAATGGTATCGTAGAAATGGTGGATAGTGAACTCGTGAAGGTTCGCATACTCCAGACTTCGGCATGTAGTGCCTGTAAGGTGGCAGGTCATTGCAGCGCAGCAGAGTCGAAGGAAAAGATAGTTGACGTAAAGTTGGACAAAGGCTCCATTGACTATAAGGTTGGTGATGCGGTAGTCGTATCGACAAGTCAGTCGGCAGTAAGCAGGGCGCTAATGTTTGGTTTTGTTCTGCCTTTTCTCGTTATGGTTGCTGCACTAACGATTGCTTTAGCTGTCACGTCAGACGAACTTGTTTCGGCAATTGCTGCCATCGTATCGCTTGTTCCCTACTACCTTATTATATATTTAGCGGGAGAACGTCTGACACGTAGCGTAACGTTCGGTATAGAAAAAAGAATTTATTAACAAAAGATACAAACGAAAATGAATTTTATTATTATCGCAGTCATTGTACTTGGAGCCATAGGACTGGTAGCGGCGGCAGTGCTCTACCTTTGCTCCAAAAAGTTTGCTGTGAAGGAAGACCCACGACTCGCTGAGGTGGCGGCACTGTTGCCCCAGGCTAACTGTGGCGGTTGTGGCTTCCCGGGATGTTCCGGTCTTGCCGACGCTCTCGTTAAGGGAGCCGACGCGGGCAACATCGACGGATTGAGCTGTCCAGTGGGCGGCAGTGAGGTGATGGACAAGGTTGCCGACCTGCTCGGCATGGCTATCGCCAACACTGAGCCTAAGGTGGCAGTCGTTAGATGTAACGGAACATGTGAAAATCGTCCGCAGGTTTCAGAGTATTCTGGCTTGCGCACTTGTACCGCCATGCACGCTTGTGGTGCCGGTGAGTCTGCTTGCGGCTTCGGGTGTCTCGGTTGTGGCGACTGTGTGGCAGTGTGCTCGTTCGGCGCAATCCACATCAACCCTGAGACAGGCATTGCCGAGGTGGATGAGGACAAGTGTAGCGGTTGCGGCGCTTGTGCGCGTGCATGTCCACGCCACGTCATCGAGGTGCGCAAGAAGGGACCGAAGGGTCGCCGCGTCTATGTGAGCTGCGTCAACCACGACAAGGGTCCTGCTGCAAAGTCAGCTTGTGCCGTGGCTTGCATCGGTTGCGGCAAGTGTGAGAAGGAGTGTCCGTTTGGTGCCATCACCATGGGCGACAACCTTGCCTACATCGACCCCGAGAAGTGCCGTGTTTGCCGCAAGTGTGAGAAGGTCTGCCCGCAGAAGGCTATCGTTGCCGTGAACTTCCCCGCTCCGCGTCCATCGCAGCAGGTCAACGCACCGAAGGAAGAACCAAAAGCGGAAAAGCCGGCTGAAGCCAAGCCACAGGCAGAGGAAGACAAGCTCGCTCATTAACATCAACTGAAAATCGAAGTGAAATGAAAATAAGAACATTCAGAATAGGTGGAATACACCCAGAGGAGAACAAACTCTCGGCTGAGGTGCCAACAGTGGTTGCTCCACTGCCAAAACAGGCAATATTCCCTTTGTCGCAGCACATCGGCGCACCCGCAAAGCCCGTAGTGAAGCGTGGTGACGTGGTAAAGGTCGGCACGCTGCTGGCTGAGGCAGGAGGCTTCGTCTCGGCTCCGATCTACTCGTCGGTGTCGGGAAAGGTGGCTAAGATTGACGCTGCCTTCGACGCGTCGGGCTATCGCAAGCCTGTCATCATCGTCAACGTTGAGGGCGACGAATGGGAAGAGAGCATCGACCGCAGTGAAAGTCTCGAAAAGCTCGCCGACCATCCAGAGCTTACCCCAGAGGCAATAGTAGAGAAAATCAAGATAGCCGGAGTCACCGGTATGGGTGGCGCAGGCTTCCCTACCTTCATAAAGCTCTGTCCTCCTCCAGGAGCAACGGCAGAGTGCGTAATCATCAATGCCGTTGAGTGTGAGCCTTACATCACCTCTGACTACCGACTGATGATGGAGCACGCCGACGAGATTCTCGTTGGTCTTGAACTGCTGATGAAGGCTGCCAAGGTGGAAAAGGGCTACATCGGTATAGAGACCAACAAACCCGAAGCGATAAAGCTGCTTTCAGAGAAGACGGCTTCCGATCCTCGCATTGAGGTTGTGCCGCTGAAGCAACGCTATCCACAGGGAGGTGAGAAGCAGCTTGTCGATGCTGTAATCCGCCGACAAGTGCCTGCACCTCCTGCAATCCCTGTAAATGTGGGCGCAATAGTGCAGAACGTGGGTACGGCTTTCGCCGTTTATCAGGCAGTGATGAAGAACAAGCCACTCTTCGAGCGTTACACCACCGTGACGGGAAAGAAGCTGGCTCGTCCAGGCAACTTCCTCGTCCGCATGGGTACTCCGATGCGCGACCTCATCGAGTTCTGTGGTGGTATGCCCGAAGGCGACAACAAGCTCTTGGCTGGTGGTCCGATGATGGGCAAGGCTCTGACAACCGACGAGGTACCTGTGTGCAAGGGAACCAACAGCATCACCATCATCAGCGACGACGAGGCTCGCCGCAAGCCCGCTGACCCATGCATACGCTGTGCCAAGTGCGTAAATGTCTGCCCGATGGGACTTGAGCCATATCTGCTCGCCACGCTGTCGGCAAAGAAGATGTGGGAGAGGGTAGAGGCTGAGGACGTAACGTCGTGCATCGAGTGCGGCTCCTGCCAGTTCACCTGTCCGTCGCATCGTCCGATACTCGACAACATACGCAACGGCAAGCAAACCGTGATGGGCATAATACGTGCCCGCAACGCAAAGAAAAGTTGATAATTAGAAAATACTGAAAGATGAAAAAACTTATAGTTTCACTGTCGCCACATGCCCACGGAACTGACTCGGTGGAGCGCAACATGTATGGTGTGATTATAGCACTCATACCAGCGCTGCTCGTATCGTTCTTCTATTTCGGCATTGGTTCGGCAATAGTATGTGCCACAAGCGTGGCAGCCTGCGTCATCTTCGAGTGGGCAATAAACAAGTTTCTTCTGAAGAACGAGCGCACCACAGTGTGTGACGGCTCTGCCATCGTCACAGGTCTGTTGCTTGGCTTCAACATTCCGTCAAACCTCCCAATCTGGATTATCCTCATTGGTGCGCTGATAGCCATCGGCATCGGCAAGATGACCTTCGGCGGACTTGGTTGCAACCTCTTCAACCCTGCTCTCGTAGGCCGTTGCGTGCTTCTCGTCAGCTTCCCTGCACAGATGACCTCTTGGCCACAGGCAGGACAGCTCACTTCCTATCTCGACGCAGAGACGGGTGCCACACCTCTCTCAATCATGAAGTGGGCGATAAAGAGCGGCGATGCCAGTGTACTGGAGCAGTTGCCCAGCAGCTTCAACATGCTCATTGGTTTGCCTGACACTTGTCAGACAGGTGCCGGATCTCTTGGTGAGGTTTGTGCCTTGGCTCTGCTTCTCGGTTTGGCATTCATGCTCTGGCGCAAGATCATCACTTGGCACACACCAATCAGCATCATCGCTACGGTGTTCATACTCAGTGGCTTGCTCCATCTTGCCAACCCTGCTTATGCTGACCCATTTGCCGTAATCTTCAGCGGTGGTCTGATGCTTGGTGCCATCTTCATGGCAACCGACTACGTCACTTCGCCTATGTGCGGTCGCGGACAGCTCATCTATGGTGTGGGCATCGGTCTCCTTACAGTAGTAATCCGCAACTGGGGAGCCTACCCTGAAGGAATGTCGTTCGCCATTCTGATAATGAACGCCTTCACACCGCTCATCAACACATACATTAAACCAAAACGTTTCGGGGAGGTAGTAAAGAAATGAAAAAGCTCGAATCTACATTGACAAACATGGTGGTGGTGCTCGTTGCTGTGGCAGTCATCAC
>JBJEKR010000128.1:0-5457 GCA_051878735.1 Prevotella sp.
ACGAAGAAAAATCGGCAAAATCTTCATATTTTTGCAAAATATTATGCTGTGCATTAGCACAATTCAATTTTATTTGGTAATTTTGCACAATCATTAAGCAGTAAAATACAAATAATGACAACCGACAAAATAAGAATTAAAGACGTTGCAGAATTGGCTGGAGTTTCGGTGGGAACTGTTGACAGAGTGCTCCACAAACGACCAAATGTCTCGGAAGAGGCAAGGCTGAAAGTTGAGAAAGCGCTAAAGGAAATGGACTACCGACCGAACGTCTATGCAAGTGCTTTGGCATACAACAAGAAATACACCTTCTGTTGCATCATGCCGAAACACGTTTCGGAGGCATATTGGGAAGAAATCGAAGAAGGCGCCATGGCTGCTTGTGACAAGCGACGAGATTTCCATGTGAAAGTAAAAATGTATTACTATCGGCGTTACGACATCGACACTTTCGTCAAGGTGACGGAAGAGTGTCTGAAAGACTGTCCTGACGGTGTCGTCGTTGTGCCTTCACGTTTGGCTGAGACGAAAGCGTTCACCGAACAGCTGCATGCCAATGGCACGCCATTCATACTTCTCGACTCGTACATGCCAGATCTCAAGCCCTTGTCGTTCTTTGGACAGGACTCTTTCTGCAGCGGGTATTTTGCAGGTCGAATGTTAATGCTTATTGCCCAAAACCAGAAGGAAATCATGCTGATGAAACAGATGAAGAACGGAAACGTGGCAAGCAAGCAACAGGAAAACCGCGAAACAGGGTTCCGTCATTACATGCACGACCACTATCCTGACATCAACATCATTGAGGTCAATCTGCCTCTCGACTTGGAAAGAGAGAAATACGACGACATACTTGAGGAGTATTTCAAGAAGCATCCTTATACTCACCACTGCATCACGTTCAATTCCAAGGCACACATAGTGGGCGACTTCCTTCTGCGAACAAACCGACGAAACGTCCAGATCATGGGATATGACATGGTAGAGAAGAACGCAAACTGCGTCAAGCTCGGTTCCATTTCATTTCTCATAGCACAGCATGGATACATGCAAGGATATTCCTGCATCGAGACACTTTTCGAAGCTATCGTACTAAAGAAGAAGGTGAATCCTGTCAATTATGTACCCATAGAATTGTTGACAAGGGAGAATGTGGACTTCTACCGAAGGACACAACTTTAGAGTTTTGATTATACATAACATAAAATACAACTACAATGGAAAAAACTTATCTAAAAATCAACAAGGCCGACTCGGTGGTGGTATGTCTGCAACCGATGAAGAAAGGCGAGACAATCGACATTGACGGAACTACAGTCATTTTGAACCAGGACACACCTGCTGGACACAAAGTGCTCATCAAGGACACGACAGCTGGAGAGGACATCATCAAATACGGCTATCCCATTGGTCATGCAAGGGAAGCTCTGAAGGCTGGCGACTGGGTCAACGAGAACAATCTGAAGACAAATCTCGAAGGCACTCTATCATACAATTACGAACCGGTTGACAACCGTCTCGACATTGCCGACGAGAAGCGCACCTTCATGGGTTACCAAAGAAAGAATGGCGACGTTGCCGTGAGAAACGAGATATGGATAGTTCCTACCGTCGGCTGCGTAAACGGAATTGCAGAGCGTCTTGCATCGCAACTGCGCAAGGAAACGGCAGAAGAAGGCATCGACTCTATTTATGCTTGGCACCACAACTACGGATGCTCTCAACTCAGTGGCGACCACGAGAACACTCGCGCCATTCTGCGCGACATCGTACTGCACCCTAATGCAGGTGCCGTGCTGGTGCTTGGCCTTGGTTGCGAGAACAATCAACCCGAACAGTTCGAACAGCTCCTTGGCGACTACGACCGTGAACGAATAAAGTTCCTCGTGACGCAAAAGGTTGATGGCGATGAGGTGGAGGCTGGTATGCAGATTCTACGTCAGCTATACGACATTGTACACGAGGACAAACGTGTTGAACTGCCTGTAAGCAAATTGCGCATAGGACTCAAGTGTGGTGGAAGCGACGGCTTCAGCGGCATCACCGCAAACCCACTCGTTGGTGAGTTTAGCGACTGGCTCGTGGCTCAGGGCGGTACGTCCATACTGACGGAAGTGCCTGAAATGTTTGGAGCAGAGACAATTCTCATGAACAGATGCAAGAATCAGGAACTGTTTGAGAAAACCGTCAACATGGTCAACGACTTCAAGGAATACTTCCTCAGTCACGGTGAGCCTGTTGGCGAGAATCCATCACCAGGCAACAAGACAGGAGGCATCTCCACACTTGAAGACAAGGCTCTTGGCTGTACACAGAAGTGCGGCAAGGCAATGGTCAGCGGAGTACTCAAATATGGCGAACGACTCCAGAACGATGGACTCAACCTGCTTTCAGCTCCAGGCAACGACCTCGTAGCTTCAACAGCCCTTGCTTCCGCAGGATGCCACATCGTGCTGTTCACCACTGGTCGAGGCACGCCATTCGGCACCTTCGTTCCTACGATGAAGATTGCCACCAATCCTACTCTTGCCGCCCGCAAGCCAAACTGGATAGACTTCAGTGCCGGTCAGCTTATCGAAGGAAAGACAATGGATGAGTTGCTTCCTGAATTCATCGACAAGATAATTTCAGTGGCAAGTGGCGAGAAATCTCGCAACGAAATTAACGACTATCGCGAAATATCCATCTTCAAGAATGGAGTAACGTTGTAATAGTTTTAGTTGACGAGTTGTTTACTTGTCAACTGAAAAACAACTCGTCAACTAAAGAATGAACAAAAAGGGAATCATTGCAATAAGCCCACTGCTGGTTTTTATATGCCTGTATCTTGTCACCTCCATCATTGCCGGCGACTTCTACAAGGTTCCAATCACAGTGGCATTCATGCTTGCCTCCATCTATGCCGTAGTCATGGGTGGAGGCATTCCACTTGCCAAGCGCATAAACATTTTCAGTCGAGGCGCCAGCACGTCGAACATGATGCTGATGCTCTGGATATTCATTCTCGCCGGCGCATTCGCCAACAGTGCAAAGGCAATGGGCAGCATTGACGCTACCGTTGCCCTCACATTGAATCTGCTTCCGTCGAGCATGATTCTTGCAGGATTATTCATTGCGGCTTGCTTCATCTCGCTTTCCATTGGAACGAGTGTAGGCACCATCGTTGCCCTCACACCGATTGCGGCTGGTGTGGCAGAGTCGCTGGGGGCAAACATTCCATTGCTTACTGCGGTCATCGTCGGCGGCTCATTCTTTGGCGACAATCTTTCGTTCATATCCGACACCACAATCACGGCAACGTCAACACAGGGATGCAAGCTGAGCGACAAGTTCCGCGTGAACTCCTTTCTCGCCTTCCCTGCTGCATTGCTCGTACTGATACTTTACTCATTCATGGGTAGCGAATTGTCCGGTGAACAGAGTGGAGGCAATGTCGATATACTCAAAGTCGTTCCCTACATCGTGGTTCTCGTAACAGCAATTTTTGGAATGAACGTCATGGCTGTCCTCACCCTCGGAATAGCACTGACAGGAGCCATAGGCCTTATCGACGGCTCATTCGACGTCTTCGGATGGTTCAAGGCATTGGGCGACGGCATCATCGGCATGGGCGAACTGATCATAATCACCATGATGGCTGCCGGTATGCTCGAATTGATTAAGGAACGTGGAGGAATTGACTTCATCATCAACACACTGACAAGGCATGTCAACAGCAAGCGTGGAGCTGAACTTTGCGTGGCGGCACTGGTAAGCGTGGTCAATGTATGTACGGCAAACAACACCGTAGCCATCATCACCGTCGGACAACTGTCGAAGAAAATCGGCGACCGATTTGGCGTTGACAACCGAAAGTGTGCAAGCATTCTCGACACCATGTCGTGCTGCATTCAAGGGCTGATACCCTACGGTGCCCAGGTGCTGATGGCAGCTGGATTGGCAGAGATAAACCCTGTCAGCATCATACCTTATTTATATTACCCCATGACAATAGGGTTCATAACCATAGCAGCCATTCTACTGCGCTATCCACGAAAATATTCATAACAGAGACAAAAACCACAGGCATGGACATCATTGAAAGAAACTTCATGAGACTTCTTCGAAGCGGGACATTCGGCTGCAAGGAATCGGTAGAGCCAATGTCGCACTGGAAATGGCGACGGCTATACCAGATGTCGCTCATGCATGGAGTGTCGGCACTTGTCTATGATGGAATATGCAAGCGCGAGGACGAAACCCTTATGAATATTCCTTACAGTTTAAAACAATCATGGCAACAGAACACCATGGAAGTGGAAGCCGACAATCGAAGGATGAACACGCTTACGGCAGAACTATTCCAAATGTTCAGAAAGGAACAACTTAGGGCCGTAATCCTAAAGGGACAGGCTGTAGCACAGCTCTACCCCAACCCGGAACACAGGACAGGCGGCGACTGCGATGTCTATTTTCCATACGACACTCAGGCGCAGAAGGCTGACACATGGGCACAGGCGAACGCCACCATGGCTGAAAGGCAAAACCGCTACACCACACCATACACATGGAAAGGCATGGCCGTTGAGAACCATCAACGCATGCAGCGACTGACGAACCTATGGCTTAATCGCCGACTGCAATCCATCATTAACGGAGAGATAAGGTGCTGTGACTCAGCCTATGTCAACATTGCCGACACTCGTTTGGAAACCCTGCCACCAACGCTCAACCTGCTGATGGAAATAACACGAATCGCTCGCTACATCATCAACGACGGAGTGCGTCTCAAGCAGCTCATCGACTTGGGCATGATGCTGCGAACCATCGGAGCCAACGTCGATTTCGTGAAACTGCAGGAGTGGATCAATCGGCTTCGCCTTCAACGCATAGCCACCCTTCAGGCATCGCTGCTCATTGAGCTTTTCGAATTCAGCGAAGACGAGCTGCCGTTTTTCATGCCTCGCCTTGCCGGCAACGTAACTTCCACAATAGTAGAATTGCTGAAATTTGACAGCAGTCATTCTGAGGAATGGCACTTCACAGAGGGGAAAAACATTTTCATAAAATCCAACAATTCGAAGGCAATGTTGTGGCAAGTAAAACATTCTATCCGTTATTTTAAATATTATCCAACGGAAATGAGCACGAATTTCGTCAAGAACATCGCACATTCACTATCCAACATTGAGGAATAAGACCATTGAAACGTCAGTTCAACAGCACATTTTCAACTGTAGCACTGTAGCGTGTAGCGCCCCTTGACACCCTCAATGCGACTTCATGCGCTACACGCTACAGTGCTACAGTTCAAAATGGACTATTGGAAATAGTTACTGCAAAACACCGAGGATTAAAGTTTGTTAATCTTGAGAAAATAATCATGCAATTAATTGCATGATTAAAATTTTAGTTGTAACTTTGCACCGCAAATCGTCACAAGCGCACACAGAAATCGAAGAAAATTCCGAAAGCCCG
>JBJEKR010000128.1:5557-47372 GCA_051878735.1 Prevotella sp.
AACACCTCCCGAACACCTCCCGAACACCTCCCGAACACCTCCCGAACACCTCCCGAACACCTCCCGGACACCTCCCGGACACACATAATCACTGAAAAGCTATCGTTAGCAAGCAAAAAAAACAATTTCAACACATGGGAAAAGTCAAAATAGCAAACTCCTACAAAATCGAACTCGACCATAAAAGACGGCTCTGCCATTTTGACTGACTGGAATGTCATTTTGACACAGGAAAAAACATTGGCATGTGAATTGCATTGATGAGGGTGAAAAAGAATCAAGGTGGGTTCTATAAATTCGCTTTGTTGTATTTATGCTTTTAGTCGAGGGCAGATTGAAAGTTGAAGAAGGAGTGTAGCGGGCTACACGACTGATGATGCTTTCAATATGAACCGAATAAAAACAAAAAGACAACAAAACGTCTGCCCCACAAAAAAACAACTACGGTGGGAATTTATAGAACCCACCTTTAAAAAGAAAGGAGTCAAAGTATGACATTCGACAAGTTTACAATCAAGGCACAGGAAACCGTACAGGAAGCGGTGAACCTGGCACAGAGTTCAGGACAACAATCCATAGAACCCGTCCACTTGCTGAAGGCTATAATGACAAAGGCAAAGGACGTAAGCAACTTCATCTTCCAAAAACTGGGAGTAAACGCCCGACAGGTGGAAACACTCGTTGAATCGGAGATAAGCCATCTGCCAAGAGTACAGGGAGGGCAGCCCTATCTGTCAAACGACACCAACAGCATCATGCAGAAGGCTGTGGAAATGTCGCAGAAAATGGGCGACCAGTTTGTCAGCGTCGAGCCGATATTGCTCGCCATAGTGGCCTCGAACACCACGGCAAGCCGAATCATGAAGGACGCTGGTTGCACGGAGAAGGACATGCGTAAGGCGATAGACGAACTGCGACAAGGACAGAAGGTGCAGTCGCAGTCGGCTGACGACAACTATCAGAGCCTCTCGAAATATGCAAAGAACCTTGTGGAGGAGGCACGACAGGGCAAACTCGACCCCGTGATAGGACGCGACGACGAGATTCGCCGAGTGCTGCAAATCCTTTCACGACGAACGAAGAACAACCCAGTGCTCATAGGTGAGCCGGGAACAGGAAAGACGGCAATAGTGGAGGGCTTGGCTGAACGAATAGTAAGAGGCGACGTGCCTGAGAACCTAAAGGAGAAGCAGCTATTTTCACTCGACATGGGTGCACTGGTGGCAGGTGCGAAATACAAGGGCGAGTTTGAGGAGCGTCTGAAATCGGTAATAAACGAGGTGACGAAGAGCGACGGACGCATAATCCTCTTCATCGACGAGATTCACACCCTCGTGGGTGCAGGTGGCGGCGAGGGAGCCATGGACGCTGCAAACATATTGAAGCCTGCCCTTGCTCGCGGCGAACTGCGCAGCATCGGTGCAACGACACTCAACGAGTACCAAAAGTATTTCGAGAAGGACAAGGCACTCGAACGACGTTTCCAAACAGTAATGGTTGACGAGCCAGACGAGCTGAGCGCAATATCCATTTTGAGAGGTTTGAAGGAACGTTATGAGAACCACCACAAGGTGCGCATACAGGACGATGCCTGCATAGCAGCCGTGCAGCTTTCCGAGCGATACATCAGCGACCGTTTCCTGCCCGACAAGGCGATAGACCTGATGGACGAGGCAGCAGCAAAGCTGCGCATGGAACACGATTCGGTGCCAGAGGAACTGGACGAGATTACACGCCGACTGAAACAACTCGAAATTGAACGCGAGGCGATAAAGCGTGAGAACGACACGCAGAAGCTGGCACAGTTGGATAAGGACATTGCCGAACTGCGCGACAAGGAAAAGCAGTTCCGTGCAAAATGGGAAGGCGAGAGAGCACTCGTAAACCGCATTCAGGACGACAAACAGCAGATGGAGAACCTGAAAATGGAGGCAGAACGTGCCGAACGAGAGGGTAACTACGAGCGCGTGGCAGAAATCCGCTACAGCCGTCTGAAGAACCTTGAGGACGACATAAAGAGAATACAGGAACAGCTGCGCTCGACACAGGACGGCGAGGCAATGGTGCGCGAGGAGGTTACTGCCGACGACATTGCCGAGGTGGTGAGCCGCTGGACGGGAATACCAGTGACGCGAATGATGCAGAGCGAACGCGAAAAGCTGCTGCACCTCGAAGAGGAACTGCACAAGCGAGTGATAGGACAAGAGGAGGCTATATCTGCCGTGAGCGATGCCGTAAGGCGCAGCCGTGCAGGATTGCAAGACCCTAAACGACCGATAGCATCGTTCATCTTCCTTGGCACCACGGGTGTAGGAAAGACGGAGTTGGCAAAGGCATTGGCAGAATACCTGTTCAACGACGAGACGATGATGACACGAATAGACATGAGCGAATATCAGGAGAAGTTCAGCGTGTCGCGACTCATCGGTGCGCCTCCGGGATATGTTGGCTACGACGAGGGTGGACAGCTGACCGAAGCCGTAAGGCGCAAGCCATACAGCGTTGTCCTCTTCGACGAGATAGAAAAAGCTCACCCCGACGTGTTCAACATTCTGCTGCAAGTGCTTGACGACGGTCGTCTGACCGACAACAAGGGTCGCACGGTGAACTTCAAGAACACCATCATCATAATGACGTCGAACCTTGGCAGCCAGATGATTAATGAAGAATTAAGAGTGAAGAGTGAAGAATCTGCTTTCGAGCCTTCGTTCATTGCCTCGCTCAAGAACAAGATTCTCGACATGCTGAAGCAGACGATTCGTCCCGAGTTCCTCAACCGAATAGACGAGACGATAATGTTCCTGCCGCTGAGGAAGGAAGAGATTGCCGACGTTGTTCGCCTGCAAATAAACGCCGTAAAACGGATGCTCGAACCGCAGGGCTTCATGCTGAACGTGACCGACGCAGCCATCGAAGCCCTTGCCACCGAGGGCTACGACCCGGAATTTGGCGCACGCCCCGTGAAGCGAGCCATACAGCGTCTTATACTCAACGACCTCTCACGCAAGCTGCTTGCCGAGGATGTGTCGCGCGAGAAGCCGATAACGATAGATGCCGAAGAAGGAAGATTGATATTCAGGAATTAAATGTTTTTCGAATGAGGGAGGCTGACTTTACATGGTCAGCCTCTCTTTTTTTATAAATAATTGCCAATTTATTTTGTCGTTTCTGCAAGTTTGCGTATATTTGCAGACAAAATAACAGCTATGATAAACAAGCAACTCTTACAACCGGAATCTATAGTCATTATAGGTGGCTCAAACAACTATCACAAGCCTGGGGGAGCCATAGTGAGAAACATCCTTAGCGGCGGATACAAAGGAACGCTGCGCATCGTCAACCCGAAGGAAGACGAGATACAAGGCATAAAAGTATTCCACGACATCAGCGAACTTCCACCAACAGAATTGGCAGTGCTCGTCATTCCTGCACCGATGTGCCCTGAAACCGTAAAGGTACTGGCGGCAGAAAAGGGTGTGAAGGCATTCATCATAATCTCGGCAGGATTTGGCGAGGAAACCGAAGAGGGCGCACGACTGGAACAGGACATTCTCGACACCTGCCAACAGCATGGCTGCGCCTTGATAGGCCCCAACTGCATAGGGCTGCTAAACAACCATCACCACAGCGTATTCACAAAACCAATACCACAGCTTAATCCCAAGGGAGTTGACTTCATCAGCGGCTCAGGAGCTACGGCTGTATTCATTCTTGAATCGGCTGTGATGAAAGGCCTGCAGTTCAACTCCGTATGGTCGATAGGCAACGGCAAGCAGATTGGCATCGAGGACGTGCTGCAATACATGGACGAGAACTTCGACCCTTCCACCGACCCAACGATAAAACTGCTCTACATTGAAAACATCTCCAACCCCGACAAGTTGCTCTTCCATGCCAGCTCGCTCATTCGCAAGGGTTGCCGCATAGCAGCAATAAAGAGCGGGTCGAGCGAGAGCGGTAGCCGTGCAGCATCGTCGCACACGGGAGCCATTGCCACAAGCGACTCTGCCGTGGAAGCTCTGTTCCGCAAGGCAGGCATCGTTCGTTGCTTCTCGCGCGAAGAGCTGACAACCGTAGGGTGCATCTTCACTTGTTTGCCCCCTCGTTCTTCATTCCAAACCCTACATTCTTCACTTTCTCGCTTCGCCATCGTAACCCATGCTGGAGGCCCTGGCGTGATGCTTACCGACGCTTTGTCGAAGGGTGGCTTGCAGGTGCCGCAGTTCACGGGTGAGGCAGCAGAGGAACTGAAGTCGAAGCTGTTCCCGGGTGCATCGGTGGCAAACCCAATAGACATTCTGGCAACGGGAACTCCCGAACATCTTGCCACGGCGATAGATTATTGCGAGAACCGCTTTGACGAGGTTGACGCTATAATGGTAATCTTCGGTACGCCGGGATTAGTAAAACTGTTTGAGACCTACGACGTGCTTCACAAGAAGATATTGGAATGTAAGAAACCGATATTCCCCATCCTACCATGCCTCCACACGGCAGGTCCCGAGGTGGCAGAATTCCTGAAGAAAGGGCATGTGAACTTCAGCGACGAGGTTACTTTGGCTGTATCGCTTTCAAGAATAATATCAACGCCACATCCCGCACGCCCAGAGATTGAGCTGTTTGGAGTTGACGTTCCCAGCATCCGCGACATCATTTCAAGCGTGAATGAAGATGGATTCGTTGAGCCGCACATAGTACGCCAGCTGTTCGAGAGTGCAGGCATACCTATGGTGCCGGAAATGGTAAGCGATGACAAGCGACAGCTTGTAGAGTTTGCCGACAAGATTGGCTATCCTGTGGTGGCAAAGGTAGTAGGACCAATCCACAAGAGCGACGTAGGCGGCGTGGCTCTCAACATTCGAAGCGCGGAGCATCTTGCATTAGAGTTCGACCGAATGATGAAGATCGAGGGCGCACACTCCGTAATGGTGCAGAAGATGTTGCGCGGCAAGGAGCTTTTCATTGGTGCGAAATACGAAACCCGCTTCGGTCATGTGGTACTTTGCGGTATGGGCGGCATTTTCGTCGAGGTGCTGAAGGACGTGTCGAGCGGTTTGGCACCGCTGAGCTACGAAGAGGCATCGTCGATGATTCACTCGCTGCGCGCCTACAAGATAATCCGCGGCACACGCGGCCAACAGGGCATCAACGAGAAGAAATACACAGAGATAATCGTACGCCTCTCCACCCTACTCCGCTTCGCCACCGAGATAAAGGAACTTGACATCAATCCGCTACTTGCCGACGGTGACGACATCGTGGCTGTTGACGCACGAGTACGAATAGAGAAGAACAAATAAAAAAAAGAAATGGAATACAATTATTCGGAAGAAGAAAAGGCGCAACGCAAGAAACTGAAGCGCAAGCAAATGGTGAAGGACTATTTCTTCATCACGTTTGGCATACTGCTCTATGCCATCGGCTTCAATGCTTTCATTCTGCCTGAAAAGGTGGTTATGGGCGGCATGACAGGTGCCAGCTCGCTGCTCTACTATGCCTTCGGATTGCCGCCAGGCGTGATGCTATGGTTCATGAACGTGGCCCTGCTGATACTTGCCTACAAGGCTCTGTCGAGGCAGTTCGTGTTGAGAACCATTGTCGGCGTGACCATAATATCGATTTTCATTGATGCACTGCGTCCCGTCTTTATGGCAAATCCCATAATCACTGCTGGTGAAGACAAGTTCATGCACGTTCTCATCGGCGGTATGTTAAGCGGTGCAGGACTTGGCATCGTGTTCTCACACAACGGCTCCACGGGCGGTACGGACATACTTGTTGCCTTGCTCGGCAAATACACCCGAATGAGCTTTGGACGCGCCATGCAGATGATTGACATGTGCATCATAGCATCGTCCTACTTCCTCTTTCACAGCATGGAGACAATTGTTTATGGTCTGTGCTTCACATTCGTGGCGGCTTACGTTTGCGACTATGTCATCAACGGTGCACGACAAACGGTTCAGTTCCTCATTATCTCGCAGAAATACGACGAGATTGCCGACATTGTGAACACACGGATGCACCGTGGAGCCACGGTAATCCATGGAACAGGATGGTTTAGGAAGAGCGACGTGAAGATACTCATCATCTTGACTCGAAAATACGAGTCACAAGAGGTGTTCAACACCATTAAGCGGATTGACCCCAACGCTATGGTTTCGCAGTCGTTCTGCCAAGGTGTGTTTGGCGAAGGTTTTGACAAAATAAAGTAACGTCTCGCCACACGTCGCCAAGCAAGGCAGCACCACCAAAACCCATTTCTCTAACAAGGCTAATATTGCCAAAACATATGCCACCCAACGCCATCACTCGCTCGTCGATGATGCCGCTTTGGGTGGCTTTCCTTATGTCCTTACGGCTGAAAGCCGAGCCATAGCCTTGCTTCGATATGCTGTCGAAAATAGGGCTAAGAAACACATAGTCGCAAACCTGCTTCCTATCAACCACTTCTTCAAACGAGTGGCACGATGCCGACAGCACAACCTTATCTACAGGCGGATTAGGATTCCTTCCGTTCAGATGCACTCCACAGCCGTATTCCCCGGCAAGCTGATGACAGTCGTGCAATGACAATCTACTATGCCAACGTCTGTCAATCTGCTCAATCAACTGCCGATGCTCCTCCCTCGAAGCCCACGGTTTCCGTATGTGAACCCTATCAACACCAGACTCCACAAGGGCGTTTATAAACATGCCCTCGTCCGCAATGAAGTACGGGAGAGTTATTACAAATATTTGCATTACTGTGTATTTTTGAATTCGATAATCTTGTTAACTATTGATTGTGGTTGTTCAAAAACCACCTTGTTTTCAAATCTTAAAAAACGTATGCCATATTGATGTAACAAGAAATTTTCCCTCTCTATATCATGTTCTTTCGCACCTCCATAATAATGACAATCCCCATCCAACTCTATACCAAGTTTCAACTCAGGACAATAAAAATCAATAATGTATTTATCAACACTATATTGCCGTCGAAACCCTAATCCTTCTATATGCTTTCCCTTAATAAGTTTCCACAAAGCACATTCTGCAGGAGTACTATTATTACGCAACCGCCTCCTTAAAAACTTCATTCCAGATTGATTTATTTTATGTTCTGGCATAGTTCCTTTCTTTAATTCTCATTATGTAACCAAACTTTACTACACTTTGAAGACCAGTGTGGTAACTTTCTTGAAGATAGCAGTGCGGTAATTTGCCTGATGATTTCATTGCGGTAATTTGCTCCTCCCCTAAGATAGGGGAGGTGTCACGAAGTGACGGAGGAGTATGACTGCCACAAAAGTAACTTTTACTGCAACGAAAGTAATATTACCGCCTCGGACTTACATACTCCCTCCCCCCTTCGGGGTACTCCCCCTACCTTAGGGGGAGAGCAAGTTACCATAACCATGACTGAGGTTCTCCTCTTTTTGAATGGCAGTTCAGTAACTTGCTCTCTCCTCGGGGAAGGCAAGGCTTTGCTTGACCTATCTTTCGCAATCTTTCAGAGAATGGCTGATGCGGGCGGCGCAGAAGTTTGGACCACACATGGTACAGAACTCTCCTTCGGTTTTGTTGGAGGTCTTGTAGTATTCGAGTGCTTTCTCTGGGTCGAGGGCGAGGTTGAACTGATCCTTCCAACGGAAATCGTAGCGAGCCTTTGAAAGGGCGTTGTCGCGAACAGTAGCTCCTGGGTGACCCTTGGCAATGTCGGCGGCGTGAGCGGCAATCTTATAAGTTACCACACCTGCACGAACATCGTCTTTGTTGGGCAAGGCAAGATGCTCTTTTGGAGTGACGTAGCAGAGCATGGCAGTGCCATACCAACCTATCATGGCAGCACCAATGGCACTTGTAATGTGGTCGTAGGCAGGAGCTATGTCCGTTACAAGAGGGCCGAGAGTGTAGAAAGGAGCACCGTGACATTTCTCTATCTGACGATCCATGTTGGCACGAATCTTCTGCATTGGCACATGACCAGGACCTTCGATGAACGCCTGCACGTTCTTTGCCCAAGCACGCTCAACAAGCTCACCCATGGTGTCGAGTTCGGCAAACTGAGCCGCGTCGTTAGCATCGTAAGTAGAACCTGGACGCAGACCATCGCCGAGAGAAATTGCTACATCGTACTTGGCACAAATGTCGCAGATGTCGTCGAAATGGTCGTAGAGGAAACTCTCCTGCTGGTGTACCATGCACCACTTCGAGATGATGGAGCCTCCACGACTTACCATACCCGTCAGTCGTCCCTGCGAAAGAGGCACGTTCTTTAGGCGAATGCCGCAATGGATGGTGAAGTAGTCAACGCCCTGCTCGCACTGCTCGATAAGCGTGTCGCGAAAAATCTCCCACGTCAAGTCCTCTGCCTTACCGTTGACCTTCTCGAAAGCCTGATACATAGGCACCGTGCCTACCGGTACAGGACAGTTGCGGAGAATCCATTCGCGAGTTTCGTGAATGTTCTTTCCCGTGGAGAGGTCCATCAAAGTGTCGCCACCCCACTTGCAGCTCCACACGCACTTCTCCACCTCTTCATCAATGCTGGAGTTGAGGTGCGAATTGCCTATGTTGGTGTTTATCTTCACGAGGAAGTCGGTACCAATGACCATTGGCTCTGATTCGGGGTGGTTGATGTTGGCAGGAATTACGGCACGTCCCTCAGCCACCTTCTGACGCACGAACTCAGGCGTGATGTGTGTCTCAATGCCCAGCTCGCGGCAGTTCATGTTCTCGCGAATGGCCACATATTCCATTTCCTCAGTAATGATGCCACGCTTTGCGAGTGCCATCTGCGTCTCGCCCTCCTTGCGCTTCGCAATCCACGGCTGGCGCAACTTCGGCAGACCTTTTTCGAGGTCGATTTCCACGTTAGGGTCGCTGTAAGGACCACTGGTGTCGTAGATATAGACGGGAGCATTCTCTTCAAAGTGCTTCTCGCCATTCTCTACAGTCACTGTAGGCGTGAGCGTCACTCGTCTCATGCCCACCTTCAGTTCGGGGTGAATCTCACCGTTCATATAAACTTTCTCCGAACTGGGATAAGTGATTTTAATGTTGTTGTTCATATCGTTAATCTTTTAATATTCTTTTCATCTCTCCGATAGGATCCTCTGCCCTCAATATCATTCCGCTTACGGCAATTCCCTTCACTCCTGTAGCGAGGATGTCGTCGATGTCGTCGGCTGTGATGCCGCCAATGGCAACGATAGGCACGTCGATTCCCGCTTCGCTCATTTTGGCAATTATGTTGCGATAGCCATCAAGACCGAGTACGGGGGCGAGGTTCTTCTTCGTTGTGGTGAAGCGGAAAGGACCACAGCCAATGTAGTCAACGCCTTGAGCCACAAGCCGTTCAATGTCGTCAAACGTGTTGGCAGTGCCGCCGATGATGAACTCTTCGCCAAGCATACGGCGTGCCTCGTCAACTGGCATGTCGTTCTTGCCAAGGTGTACTCCGTCGGCTTTCAGTTCCTTAGCCAAAGCCACGCGGTCGTCCAAAAGGAATATTGCATCATGGGCCTTGCACAAGGGTTGCAGTTCCGCAGCCGCCTTGCGCACCTCGTCGTCGGTCGCGTCCTTCATTCGCAGCTGAATCCAACGGCAACCGCCTTCGAGTGCCATTCGCGCACCTTCTACGTAGCCGATGTTCTCCGTCTCGTGGGTTATGAATTGTATTGCTCTCATAGTTATAAAATGAAGAATTATGAGTGAAAAATTAGGAATCTGGCGTGAGAATTATGGTTCTCTTGGGGTTGAAGAAATGGTTTACAGGGCCATGCCCTTTGCCAATCTCAACGTTCGCACCTGCCTTTAGTGCCTCGGTGAGCCACTCCTTCGCCTTGCCTATTGCCTCGTCTGTTGCGAAGCCTTGCGCCAAGTATGAGGTTATTGCCGACGAGAGGGTGCAGCCAGTGCCGTGGGTATTGCGTGTTTCCACGTTCTCTGCAACATACTCACGTTCCACATCTCCGTAAAGCCTATCCACCTTCTGCCCTGCCAAGTGTCCGCCCTTGATGAGCAGATTGCTGCAACCGAGATGCGACACACGGCGAGCAGCTTCGTCCATGCTTGCCTTGTCGGTAATCTTCACTCCCGACAGCACTTCTGCTTCAGGCACATTGGGCGTTAGCAGGGTGGCGAGAGGCAACAGTTCACGACAAAAGACCTCCACCGCATCGTCCTGCATCAGTCGTGAACCGCTTGTAGCCACCATCACGGGGTCAACTACAAGATGCTCCACCTCATACGCCTTCAATGTCGAGGCAATGGCATGAATAGTGGCAGCATCGTTCACCATACCAATCTTTACGGTTCGTGGCTCAATGTCGTCCATCACTGCCTTAATCTGCCCCGCCACAATCTCTGGCGGCACGGCATGTACGGCAGTAACCCCAAGGGTGTTCTGAACGGTAATGGCTGTTATAGCCGAAGCCGCATAACACCCAAGAGCCGACATCGTCTTTATGTCTGCCTGTATGCCCGCACCTCCTGACGAGTCGCTGCCAGCAATGGTCAGAGTGGCGATATACTGAGCGCAGCTATTCTTCATTCTTAACTCTTAATTCTTAATTTTTAACTCTTAATTCTTAATTCTATCAAAGCTTCTGTCCCAATTCTTCCACACTGGCTCCATGCCAAGGGCGCGAAGGTCAGCATCTACCTGCTTTGCCGTTCGGGTGTCGCTCACGTCAAACTGCGCAAGAGAATCGGGGTGGCAGCAGTAGCCTCCCGGGTCGGTATGGCTCTCGGCACTCATAGTAGTAACGCCAAGCGTAGCCATGTTGTTGCGCACCTCTGCCGTCTCGCGCGTAGAATAGGATATGTCCACATCGTGGTCGAAAATGCGCATGGCGAAGGTCACCTGTGCCAGCTCACGATCGGTCATCTCAACGTTAGGTTGGAAGCCACCGTTCTCTGCCACTCTCATTCGAGGGAAGTTCACCGAATATTGAGTGCGCCAATAGGTCTTTTCCAAATAACGCAGATGACGTGCCATCATCACCACCTCCGTGCGCCAATCTTCCAAACCTATCAAGGCCCCCATGCCTATCTTGTGGACACCTGCCTGTCCCATACGGTCGTAACCGTTCAGTCGCCACTCATAGTTTGACTTCGGTCCACGTGGATGATACACCTTGTAGCGCTTCTCGTTGTAAGTCTCTTGAAAACAGATAACTCCGTTCAATCCGTGGTTGCGCAGCTCGGCATATTCCTCGGCAGCCAAAGGCATCACCTCTATCTGCAGGTTGTTGAAATAAGGCTTCGCAAGGTCGAGGGCACGAGCAATGTATTTCACGCCTGTCTTCACCTTGTTCTCTCCAGTGAGCACAAGAAGGTTGTCAAACGGGCCAAGTTTCTTTATCGCCTCATACTCGCGCACTATCTCCTCTTCGCTCAGTATGGTACGCGCCATAGGGTTCTGCACGTGGAATCCACAATAGACGCACGAGTTGGCACACGAGTTGGCAATATAAATAGGTATGAACATGTTTATCGTCTTTCCGAAGCGTTCACGAGTGATGCGCTGGCTAAGACGTGCCATCGGTTCAAGATATTTGTCGGCGGCAGGCGATACCAACGCCATGAAGTCATCGACGCTCAGATGGCTCTTTGCAAGAGCACGACGCACGTCGGCATCGGTCTTGACCATTATCTGTTGGGTTGTTTCGTCCCAATCGTATTTCTGTATTTCGTCGTAAAACATGATGTCAAAATTTTAAATTAAAGAATTATAGAATTAAAACATTAAAGTTTTGTTGACAAGTTGACGAGTTGTTACCTTTAACCATTGACTTGTTGCCTATCAGCAAGTTAAGCACCTGTCGAACTTTAGTTCTTTAATATCTTAATTTTTAATTCTTAATTTCCAGCGGCAAGCCGCCGGATCTATCCTCCACAGAAAGCCTTTAGTATGACAATATCGTCACCTTCCTTCAGCTCACGGTTGCCCCACTCGGTTCGTGGCACCATCTCGTTGCTGATGGCAACCGCCACACCCTTCTCAGGCAAGTTCTGTTCCTTTGCGAGGTCAGCCACGGTCACCGCCTGTGTCTCAACCTCTTTATTATTTATTCTGATTTTCATAGTTTTTACTATATGTGGTGAGAAAATTCTCACTCATTCAGAAATGCCGTCAATGGCGAACTTGCCTCTGCCTCGAATGAAGCTGCCTGAATGGCAAGCCCTGCCTCGTAAGCCTCACGTCCACACTCTACGGCCTTCTTGAAGGCGCGTGCCATTGCCACAGGGTCGCCAGCAACGGAAATGGCAGTGTTCACAAGACATGCGTCGGCACCTATCTCCATTGCCTTTGCCGCATCGCTCGGAGCACCTATGCCAGCATCAACAACGACAGGTACGGAAGCCTCCTCGATTATGATGTTCAGGAAATCCATTGTACGCAAACCTTTGTTTGTGCCGATAGGAGCTGCAAGAGGCATCACCGTGGCAGCACCAGCCTCTGCCAGTCGCTTGCAGAGCACTGGATCGGCTTGGCAATATGGCAACACCACGAAGCCTTCCTTCACCAGCAGTTCCGTAGCCTTCAGTGTCTCAATCGGATCGGGCAGCAGATAGCGTGGGTCAGGGTGGATTTCCAGTTTCAGCCAGTTTGTGCCAAAAGCCTCACGCGCCATCTTTGCCGCAAACACAGCCTCCTCGGCGTTGCGCGTGCCAGATGTGTTGGGCAGCAGTTGGATGCCTGGCCTTACAATGTGCTGAAGCATGTCGTCGCCCTCGTCCTCAAGGTCGATACGTTTCATTGCCATCGTCACCATCTCCGTTTCCGAAGCCTCGATGGCGCGGCTCATAATGTCGTTGGAACCGAATTTTCCTGTTCCAAGAAACAGTCGGGAGTTAAATTCCTTACCTGCAATAATCAATTTTTCCATTTGTGTAATGGTTATATACAATAAAATTATCAAATAAGGAGATGCTCTGAGATTGCGTTGTTCTCGTCGTTTTCTTATCCCTACGGCGGCATTATCCGCATCAGGTTCTACGGGTGTAATCTCAGCCTAAACAAACGTTCAAGCACCCCTACCAGCCCGTTTGGCTGGATTTCAGTTGGCAAAGTTAATAATAATCTGCATAACCGCAAAATAAAAACCACTTTTTTTCATTATTTTTTGGGGCAAGACAATATTTCATGTAACTTTGCTACCATAAGCCTTTATCTTTTAATTCATAACGTTGCGTTCTCCAAAACCTCATAATCTTCACTTTCCTTACAAAGGTTTTGTATTCAAATCAGTTTAAAGAACTATATTGACGACAAGATTATTAACGTGAGTTCATCGAAATGTTTTATATATGCTCCAACGACTGGGAGTGTGGGCGTCTCGCCCGCACCCTGCGCACTATCAGGCGAAATAATAGGCGGCGAGGAGGATTACTTTGGAGGCGAGGTGCGGGCGGGACGCCCTCACTCCCAGCCGTTGGCGCGGGACGACCGCACTCCCAGTGCTGCGCCGGGGAATACAAGTTGGTGAATTTCGTCGAACTCACGTTATTTATATTTGTGGTTAATATTATTAACCTTTAGGCATTTATATTATTGACTTTTAGGCGTTTATGTCATTAACCCTATAGCATGAAGGTTATTAACATTATTGTCATTAAACAACCTTTCCTTTGTTGCGGAATAACATTTATCATCTATCGCTCAATCCACCATTGCCACACTGAGATTGAAGTTTAGACCTCTCAATACCCATTATACTCCATGAGATAAAAAAATCCCTCCCGATATGGGAGGGAAAAGATATTGTTTTTAACTACTTATAAACCAAAAACATCTGCTACTGGCTTGAAAACAATCTTGCCATCAACGATATTCAAGCCCCTGCCAAGTGCCTTGTCTTCATCACAAGCGCGCTTCCATCCTTTATCGGCAAGTTCAATAACATATTTCAACGTTGCATTAGTCAATGCCAGAGTTGATGTATTCGGTACGGCTCCTGGAATGTTTGCAACAGCATAGTGCAGAACTCCATCAATCTCATAAACAGGTTCGCTGTGTGTTGTTGGATGAGACGTTTCGAAGCACCCACCTTGATCTATTGCCACATCAACCATTACAGTTCCTGGTTCCATGAGTTTCAACATGTCACGAGTAATAAGATGAGGAGCCTTGTCACCAGGAATTAAGACAGAACCGACAACGATGTCAACATCAGCCAACTCACGCTCAATATTGTGGCGAGAAGAGTATATTGTGTTTACATTAGGCGGCATTTCTAAAGATAGTTTGCGAAGTAAAGGAAGAGAAATGTCTGCTATAACCACGTCAGCTCCCATACCAGCAGCAACACGAGCAGCTGCCTGACCTACAATTCCTCCACCAAGAACGAGAACTTTGGCAGGACGTACACCTGGCACGCCACAAATCAGTTTTCCCTTTCCACCTTTGGTTTTCTGAAGATAATATGCACCATTGATAGTTGCCATTCGACCGGCGACTTCACTCATAGGAATTAATAATGGTAATGAGCGATCATCAAGCTGCACCGTTTCGTAAGCGATGCACACTCCCTTGCTTTTCATCATGGCTTCTGTAAGTTCACGATCGCATGCGAAATGGAAATAGGTGAAGAGTACCTGTCCCTCACGCACTAACTTGTATTCAGGTTCAATAGGCTCCTTAACCTTTACTATCATGTCGGCAGCAGCATAGATATCCTCAATTGTAGGTAGCATCTGCGCTCCCACATTGACATATTTTTCGTCGCTAAATCCGCTGTTGACTCCAGCTGTTTCTTGAACATAAACAATGTGTCCGTGCTTAACTAACTCGGCAACTCCCGCAGGTGTCATTCCGACCCTGTTCTCGTTGTTCTTGATTTCTTTTGGAATACCGATTTTCATAATCTGTAAGTTTTAGTTCGTGATGTTTATTTAGGCTTTGGATATATAATAAAATCCGTATGCAAAAGTACAAAAAGTTTCACAACTTGTCAAGATTTGCATACGGATTTTTATTCGAAATTTATACAAATTAACTATCTCTGGTCGAAATATGCATTTAATCCTTCAATAGCTAACTCGTCAATAGACGTAATGTCTTGCTTTATCTGCCCATGTTCCATCAATAGTATTCTCGTACTGATATCAACGGTGTGTGTGAGGTTATGCGAACTTATTATTATCGTGGCACCAGTATCGCGGTTATAATCCTCAATGATACGTTTGAGGATGTTCTGGCTCGTCGGATCAAGGAAGTTGAAGGGTTCGTCAAGAATTACGATGTCTGGAGACGTGATAAGGGTAGAGATAATTCCCACCTTCTGCTTATTTCCTGCTGAGAGATTTCTAATAAGCGTCTTACGTCCAAAGACCTCGCCAGCGGTGAAGTGTTCATACTGCTTGGCTATGGCATCAATGTCAAATTCCCTTATTCCTGAAATCTTGTTCACGAATGAGACATACTCCTCAGGGGTTAGAAAATCAATGAGGAATCCATTGTCAATAAAAGCACTTGTAAAGTGTTTCCATTCCTCGCTCTGGTCAACGCGGATGTCATTAAGTTCAACATACCCGTCATCAGCCTTAAGCAAGTCAAGGATGAGTCTAAATAACGTGGTCTTGCCGGCACCATTGTTGCCGACAAGTCCAATAATCTCCCCTCTCTCAATCTCAAGAGATGGTATATCGCAAGCACATGTCTCGCCAAACGACTTTCTTAAATCTTTTATGGTAATCATAACCGAATCACGATGACTATCAACAAATTCTACACTAAACCTCTACCATGACAATTTTTGAATTTCTTGCCACTTCCACATGGACAAGGATCATTGCGTCCAGGGAGCTTGTCCTTAATGATAGGCTCACGACGTTGGGCCTCACGATTCCTTGTATCCTGAGCTGCTGCGGCAGCTTGGTTCGGATCAGTAAGACGCTCTTCCTGTATGTCTTGCTTTGACTCAACATATTGCTGTCTTGGACGTGGTTCCTCGGCTGGAGCCTGCTGTGGAGCCTGCTGCATCTCGGGAATAGCACTTCGCATAAGTATGCTTACAATGCGATTGTTCATATTGTTTACCATAGAGTCAAAAAGCTTAACACTCTCAAGCTTGAAGATGAGAAGAGGGTCTTTCTGCTCATAAGAGGCATTCTGCACGCTGTGTTTCAGTTCGTCAAGTTCACGTAGGTTTTCCTTCCAACATTCGTCGATGATGTGGAGCAGAATCATCTTCTCAAACTCCTTGACAATTGTCTTACATTCTGTGTCGTAGGCTTCCTTTAGGTTGCAAGGGATATTGTACATGCGACGACCATCTGTAAGTGGAACCATTATGCGCTCGTAAATTGCGCCTTGATTTTCATAGACTTGCTTGATAATAGGCCAAGCCACTGTCTTTATACGTTCGGTCTTACGAGTAAAGGCCTCCATCACCTGTTGGAAAGTGCGCTCCTCCAACTCGTCGCGACGGACGTTGATGAACTCCTCGTTGGTGAAAGGCACCTCCATAGCAAACACTCTAATAAACTCTTCCTTACACCCCTCGTAGTCGTTGTTCTCGACAATGCTGACAACACGATCCCAAAGAGTGTTTGAAATATCCATACCAATGCGTTCACCCATTAAAGCATGACGACGCTTGCCGTAAACGACGGTACGCTGTTTGTTCATGACGTCGTCATATTCGAGCAGACGCTTGCGCACGCCAAAATGGTTTTCCTCTACCTTGCGTTGTGCGCGCTCGATACTCTTTGAAATCATTGGGCTCTCAATCATCTCACCCTCCTTGAATCCGAAGCGATCCATAACGCTTGCAATGCGTTCTGAAGCGAAAAGTCGCATCAGCTTGTCTTCGAGCGAAACGTAGAATACGGAAGAACCTGGGTCACCCTGACGTCCGGCACGTCCACGGAGCTGGCGGTCAACACGACGACTCTCATGACGTTCTGTACCAATGATTGCCAAACCTCCGGCAGCCTTCACCTCCGGTGAGAGCTTGATGTCGGTACCACGACCTGCCATGTTAGTGGCAATTGTTACAGCTCCGAGGCCATTAGTACTCTGACCTGCAAGAGCCACGATATCGGCTTCCTTTTGGTGGAGCTTGGCATTGAGCACCTGACAAGGAATCTTTCGCATATCAAGCATACGCTTGAGAAGCTCAGAAATTTCAACAGAAGTGGTACCAACGAGACATGGACGTCCGCTTTCACGCATCTTCACAATCTCTTCGATTACTGCGTTGTACTTCTCGCGATTGGTCTTATAAACACGGTCATCCATGTCCTTACGTGCAACAGGACGATTAGTTGGAATTTCCACTACATCGAGTTTATAGATATCCCAGAACTCACCCGACTCTGTAGATGCCGTACCTGTCATACCCGCAAGCTTGTGATACATGCGGAAATAGTTCTGGAGTGTAATGGTTGCAAAGGTCTGAGTGGCAGCTTCTACGCGAACATGCTCCTTGGCCTCAACTGCCTGATGAAGGCCATCGCTCCAGCGACGTCCTTCCATGATGCGTCCCGTCTGCTCATCGACAATTTTCACTTCGCCATTAATGACAACATACTCGTCGTCCTTATTGAACATGGTGTAGGCCTTGAGCAACTGCTGGAGCGTATGCACACGCTCACTCTGTACGGCATAATGGTTAAGCAGTTCGTCCTTCTTTGCAAGTCGTTCCTCGTCGTTGAGTTGCTCGTTCTCCAATGCAGAGAGCTGGGAAGCTATGTCTGGCAGCACAAACAGATCCTTGTCGTTGACCTGACGTGAGAGCCATTCTGTACCTTTATCAGTAAGATCGCAGGAATTAAGTTTCTCATCGACAACAAAATACAACGGCTCGACAGCCTCAGGCATCTTGCGATTATTGTTCTCCATATAAATCTCTTCGGTCTTAAGCATACCGGCCTTGATGCCTTCCTCGGAAAGATACTTGATTAATGGCTTGTTCTTTGGCAGGGATTTATGTGAACGATAGAGCGAGAGAAATCCCTCGTCAAGCATTTTCTGATCGTTTTTGGCTCGTCCTTCCGTTATTTTCTGCTTTGCATCAGACAAGAGTTGTGTAGCAAGTTTACGCTGAACATCGACAAGTTTCTCGACAAGCGGCTGATACTCTTCAAACATTTGGTCATCACCCTTTGGCACAGGACCTGAGATGATAAGCGGAGTACGTGCGTCATCGATAAGTACGGAGTCAACCTCATCGACAATGGCATAATTATGAGCACGCTGAACAAGGTCGGCAGGAGATGTGGCCATATTGTCGCGCAGATAGTCAAAGCCAAACTCATTATTCGTACCGAAGGTGATATCTGCCTGATAAGCCTGACGACGTCGCTCAGAATTTGGCTGATGCTTATCTATACAATCGACTGAAAGCCCATGGAACATATAAAGAGGTCCCATCCATTCAGAGTCACGCTTAGCCAGATAGTCATTGACAGTAACGACATGTACGCCATTTCCTGTCAACGCGTTAAGAAATACTGGCAATGTGGCTACAAGGGTCTTTCCCTCACCAGTGGCCATTTCGGCAATTTTTCCCTGATGTAGAACTACTCCACCGAAAAGCTGTACATCATAGTGAATCATTTCCCATTTCAAATCGTTGCCACCTGCCGTCCAATGATTGTGATAGATGGCTTTATCGCCTTCAATGGTAATGAAATCATTGGCTGGATTTGCTGCAAGATTACGATCGAAATCCGTGGCAGTAACCACTGTCTCTTCATTTTGGGCAAATCGTCGTGCAGTTTCCTTGACAATCGCATAGACCTGAGGCATAGCCTCGTTGAGTTTATCCTCGTAGATGTCAAGGATTTCCTTTTCTAACTTGTCAATCTGTTCAAACAGTTCTGCACGCTCATCAATAGGAGTATTCTCGATAGTTTCCTTGATGGAGGCTATCTTCTTTTTTTGTTCAAGAGCCGAAGACTGAATACTATTCTGTATCTCTTTGGTCTTGGCACGTAATGCATCATTGTCAAGCCTTTCAATCTCAGGAGAGGCAGCCTTGACTTTCTCCACAAGAGGCTGAATGAGTTTCATGTCTCTCGTCGATTTGTCACCAAAAAGTGACTTTAGAAATTTGTTTAAGTTCATATTTTTGAAATCTTTATTATCGTATTATGGAAAATCTTTGCAAAATTACGACTTTTTTTCCGTAATCGTGCATAAATAGTTGATTTTTTGCGTTTTTCTTAACGCACTCCCCTGTTGGAACCGCAAAACAGTAACTTGTTACCTTGTTTACACCATAAACTTGTCAACTGACAATCAATCCATCAACTTGTCAACTGACAATCAAAACAACGGTTCCGAAGAGCAAGCATTGGGGGCTCTTATACGGATACACTTGGCAACAGTCGGGGCAATACGATCGACAGTAACTGGAATCGTGATGCGTTCTGCCTGAATGTTTGCACCATAAAATATTATTGGGAATGGAGTGTAAGAGGCACGAGACAGCTGACTCTGCTGGGTATCCTCATTACAAAGTCGCCATCCCGGAGAGACTTCCACGATAATCTCACCACAACGTTCAGGACAGAATCCGTTGCGTACCTTCACAAATTCAGGATTGGAATTTGACAGGAGCTGCTGAGAGGTAAAAACATTGCGTACGCCAGCAACCATGGAAAGAAACTCCTGTGCACGTTGGCATGCATCGGATATGCTGAGACGCTTTCCTTCAAACAATTTGTGATTAAGATATATGTGCGAACCATAATAGGCCTCAACATATTTCCCCTGACCCCACAATGCACTAAAATACATGTTGAGAAGGCCGGCGGTGCGATTAATGTAGAATGTACCTGATGGTATTCGATACTTACTGTAATCGACATCTTCTTCGTCAGAATAACCTGTACTGGTTATGACAAAAAGGACGTTCTTTGCTCCAAGACGAAGTTCGAGACTTGCGATGAGAGAAGCTATCTGGCGATCGAGGCGTACATACGTATCCTGTAGCTCTATCTGAGTTTCACTATTTGCCTCATGGTTGAAAGGACCCGCATAATATGTAACATTGAGTAAATCCGTTATACCATCAACGCCCATATTGTTGCTACTCACACAATGAAGTGCAGCCTTGGTGACATTCTCGTTTACGAGTCCACTTGTCTTATACTCAATGTATTGCCTTTCTCCGGTAAATTTATGCTTGAAAGGTTTGGGAGCTGCTTCGCGGAGAAAGTAGTTAAACTTGCCAACATATTGATTTTCCGGTTCCCATACCCCACCAGATGTTATTCTATATGTCGGGTTAATCGCATTATAGCTCTTTATCCATTGTGGTATTTCCTTTCCATAATAGTCGGTAGTACACCAATTGCCCGACTTATCATCAATCCAAACAGCTCCATCGGCAGCATGGCCTGCTGCCATAATGGCAGCATTGCGGAATGGAGCTATAGAAAAGACTTTTGCCTTACCTTGTGTAGTAACCTTCAGCTCGTCGCCAATAGTAGATGTGCTAACATTATTGGGTGAACCACCCTCAGAAGTATTCAACCCTTGAGTCTTCTTGTCATCAACACATTGCACTGGACGCAAGGTCTCACGATCGAGCCATTGATTGCCTACAAGACTATTATAATAAGGTGTGGTACCTGTTGATACAGATGCGATTGCCGAAGCTCTGTCTATCGGTGAGAAAGGATATGAGGCATTGGTAAATACCATACCTTTGTTGGCAAGCTTTTTAAAACCATCCAATGTGTAAAGTGGAGAAAAAGCCTCCATATAGTCTGCACGCAGTTGATCGATGGTGATATTTACCACCAGTCGAGGCGCCTGTTGCATAACCTGAGCTTCAATGTTGAGAATCGAAACGATAGTGGCTAAAAGTGTCAATGTACGTTGCCTACGATTCATTTGCTTATCTTTTTATTATTAATAAAACGCTTGCCCAAATATAGATTTACACACACCCTTATCAGCAAACACAATGCCAAAATTTTCATTCCCTCGGCATAATCTTGTAAAAAAGAGCCAAGAAAGAATAAAATAATCAAAAACAGGGAAAGCTTCCAGTATCTTGTCTGTTTATGTTGAAAGACATTCGGAATGAAGAATAATGCAGCAGGACACAGAAGCAAAACCTGTAGATTTGTACTTGTTGTTGGGTGACAAGAGAACATTAGTGACATAACGATGATGCCTGACAAACCTATTATAGTCATAAGCAAAACATCCCACGATGAAAATGTACGATGTCGGCGTATCTCAAGAATAGCGATCCCTATCGACAATAAAAGCAATAAGGTAAAACATTGTAATGGAGTGAGCGGAAATCCAGCATTTATGAAATGAACACCAGGTTCCACTGCGAGTCGAGTTTGTTTCACTAAGCTCCTTACTCCCGCTTGATCACTTAAGATATGCCCTTCTTGAAAATCTGCCATCAGCTCCTCTGGCAAGAACTGTCTTTCACGCCATGATATGACAAAGTCTGCACGAAAGCCCAGGCACAGATCATCGCCAAACTGAGCCCACGGATGGCCTTCGGTATATTTGTGGAGAAGCTTACGATATGTATCACAGTCTTCATTAAGAGAGCTCATGGGAAACTGGGAAGAATATTTGATCATGCTCGATGAGAGGCAATGCTCAATAGCGCCACGAGCACGTGTCGTACAATTGTCGAAAATAAAATTGTAACGATATACGCGATTCTCCGGTTTGTAGTTATCATTGAGAAAATCCAAAAGAGCCATTTTCTCTTCATGGGTAAGATTGAGCACCTGCTCTGTCACTGCACTTCCGCGACTCTTATATTCCTTGTAAAACACGCTAAAGGGTACAACACCTAATTCATAGTCAGTAATACCAAACAGGAAACGCAGTACGAAAAACGATTTCTTAAAATTGAACACACCATAATTGAAGATCCAATCCTCACCAGTACGTAAATCATGATAACGAATGGCAGAGTGCCCATAAAGAGCATAAACCTCGTCATGTGGCTCACACGTGAGTAAACTCACTTCAACGGAATCGTCTGGAAAGTCAACCGCATCGCTCGCTCCATGAGCTAAATAACTGAAACTCAAGGAGATTATGACCATCAACAGTCTTTTATATGTATAAATTCTTTTTTTCACGCTGCAAATTTAATTTCTTTTTTTGACTTTTAATGCTATTATCTCATTTTTTTTCAATAATTTTGCACCCAGTAATTGATTTTATAGCAAAATGACGCTAACTATTGACATAGGAAACACTTGCGCAAAGCTCGTAGCATTTGAGCATGACAAGCCTGTTGACGCATGGCACATTGAACATGACGAGCCTTCGCGTATAACAGAATTCTGCAGTGTCCACAACTTTGACAAAGGCGTGTGGTCAACTGTAGTCAAACTGAGCGATGGGTTCAATGAAGCCATATCTAACCTGCCATTCCCAATGCTTCAACTTAGGTCGGGCATAACACCTGTACCTGTAAAGGTATGCTACTCTACCCCTAATACATTGGGAAGTGATCGCCTTGCTGCTATAGTAGGCGCTCATATCCATCACCCCGACAAAAACATTTTGGTAATCGATGTTGGCACTTGCATAACGCTTGATTTTATTAACTCATTAGGAGAGTATCTTGGAGGGAACATTTCACCAGGACCTAAAATGCGATTCCGTGCACTCAACACTTTTACCGCAGCATTGCCCATGATAGAGCGCAAAGGCGACACTCCTGACATCGGAACAAGCACAGAAACAGCCATTAGAAGTGGCGTGATGAATGGCATAAGACACGAATTGGAAGGGTATATTTGCGAATTTAAGTCAAAATATCCTAACCTTTTGGTTTATTTAACTGGAGGTTTCCATATCGATTTGCACAATTCAGAAAAAATGTGCACCTTTGCAGACGAATATTTGGTTCCTCGTGGCTTAAATGCCATTCTTCAATATAACGAAGCACAATACAAAAAATGAAAAAATACATTATAACACTTCTCTTGGCAATAATTACAAGTGTTGCCTCAGTAGCCCAAAGCGGCACCAATTCACCATATAGCCAATATGGATTAGGAGTCCTATCCGACCAATCGCAAGGCTTCAACAGAGGTATGAATGGTCTTGCCATCGGTTTGCGTCAGTCAAATCAGGTCAACATGCTCAACCCAGCGTCATATTCATGTGTTGACTCTTTAACTATGATTTTTGACGTAGGATTGAGTGGACAAGTAACAAACTTCAAAGAAGGCAATAGAAAAATCAATGCCAACAACTCCGATTTCGAATATGCCGTAGCAGTGTTTCGACTTATGCCAAAAGTGGGAGTAAGTTTCGGTATTGTGCCATTCTCCAACATTGGTTACAACTACTCTTCCACGACACCTGTAGGCACGTCAACTACTACATCTACAGAATCTCACTCCGGTTCTGGTGGAATACATCAAGTATATGTTGGTTTAGGCTGGAACCTGTTCAAGGGATTGTCTGTAGGTGTCAACGGCTCTTATCTTTGGGGCTCATACGACAGGGAATTGACAATTTCAAGCAACGACGCCTACGTCAACACCGTGACAAAGACATACAGCGCTTCAATCCAAAGTTGGAAAGTCGATTTCGGCATGCAATACAGTCAACCAATAGGCAAGAAAAATGCCATTACACTTGGAGCGACATATTCTTTGGGACATAACCTCAATGCCGACCCAATGGTCACTACAACGAACACGAACTCTCAGACTGGTGTTTCGACGAGTCACGAGCAAATTATCTCCAATGGCCTAAGTCTGCCACATTCTTTTGGTGGAGGTCTTGCTTGGGAACATAACAAACGACTTCTTATTGGTATCGACTATTCTCTACAGAAATGGGGTGACTTGAAATTTCCGGAATTGAATCAGCAAACTGGTCAATATGTACTGAAAAGAGCAATACTTTCCGACCGACACAAGATGACCATAGGAGGAGAGTGGACACCCAACTGGCAAAGCAGAAAGTTCTACAACAGAATCCGCTATCGTTTAGGAGCATCATACAATACGCCATATATAAAGGTCAACGGCATTGATGGCCCAAAAGAAATCAGTGTTAGTGCAGGTTTTGGCATTCCTATAACAAACAGTTGGAACACTGGTTCATTCTTGAATATTAGTGGCCAATGGGTTAAATCTTCCGCAAAAGATCTTATCACAGAGAACACATTTCGTATAAACATTGGACTAACATTCAATGAAAGATGGTTCAATAAGTGGAAAGTCAATTAACGCAAAGAATTAAACTGTTGAAACTGAAATAAAATTGCATAGTTTTCCACCTTATATATATATAATAAGGATGAGATGCATACTGTTAGTAGCATTGACATTCGTCATTTTTTCCTGCTCGGAAGAGAAGGAACACACCGCAGCTGCCATTCATGACCGAGACTCCGTATCTATGATGACAAGCTATGGAGTGAATACGCTCATCTCCGACTCTGGAGTCATTAAGTACAAGATAGTAACAGAGCGATGGGATGTAAATACAATTAAAAATCCCTCGCGCTGGACTTTCATCTGTGGTATCTTTATGGAACAGTTTGATGAAAAATTCAACATTCAGGCTTATATACAAGCAGATACGGCATGGTACTACGACCAGTTGAAACTATGGGAGCTACGCGGCAGAGTTAGAGTACGAAATGTCAATGGACTCTACTTCACAAGCCAAGAGCTATTTTGGGATGGTATGAAACACGAATTCTACTCCAATGTTTTCTCTCGTGTTGTAACGCCAGAACGTACACTTCAAGGCACGTACTTCCGAAGTGATGAACGTATGATGCACTATACTGTATCCAACTCCAAGGGATCGTTTGAAAAGCAAGACAACTCTACGTCACCCAATGACACTCAGACTCCTGCAGACACAACGAATGCAGCACCGGTACTTCGTCCAGCAGCCACAAAGCACGCTGCCACACCAAAAATTACAACGCCATGACAGATACTATCATAGGACTCGTAGTAACAATGGTTTTCTCGGCGTTTTTCTCTGGCATGGAGATTGCTTTCGTATCGGGAAACAGAATGTTGGCTGAGGTGGAACGCGGTAAAAACGGCATTTCACAAAAAGCGATAAGCTATTTTTATCGTCACCCGAACAACTTTGTAAGCACGATGCTTGTTGGAAACAACATTGCATTAGTAATCTACGGCATACTGTTCGCACAAATCTTCGACGCTACGCTGTTCTCGTCGTTTGGCGACGGTGAACGCGTCACTGCCGACACGATAGCGTCAACCATCGTGGTACTTTTCACTGGCGAGTTCATTCCTAAGCTGATTTTCAAAAGCAATCCCAACACCATGCTCTCGCTGTTTGCCATGCCAGCCATGGCATGTTACGTTGTGCTCTACCCTATCTCACGCTTTGCCACGCTACTCTCAAAATGTATGCTGCGCATCATAGGCGTAAGAATGCAGAACGTAAAGGACGAAATGGAATTCAGCAAGGTTGACCTCGACTACCTTGTGCAGAGCAGCATCGACAACGCACGCGATGAAGACGACATAGAAGAGGAAGTAAAGATATTCCACAACGCCCTTGATTTCTCAGACACTAAGGTGCGCGACTGCATGGTGCCACGAACAGAAATAGAGGGAGTGGAAATAGACGAGAGCGACGAAGAGGAACTGAAAAACCGATTCATTGAAACGGGCTTCTCAAAACTTGTTGTCTATAAGGACGACATCGACCATGTTGTAGGCTACATTCATTCGTCAGAGATGTTCCGCAACCCGAAGCAGTGGCGCGACAACATACGCACACTGCAATTCGTACCTGAAACCATGGCAGCAAAGAAACTGATGCAGACCTTCCTGCAACAGAAGAAAACCCTTGCCATCGTGGTTGATGAATTTGGCGGCACCAGCGGACTTGTATCGCTTGAGGACATCGTTGAAGAAATTTTCGGCGACATCGAGGACGAACACGACAGCAACAACTACATTGCCAAGAAAACCGATGACGGCGAATATGTTCTCTCGGCACGACTCGAAATAGAGAAGGTGAACGAAATGTTCGACCTTGAACTGCCTGAGAGCGATGACTACATGACCGTCGGAGGCCTCATTCTCCACGAATACCAGAGTTTCCCCAAACTCAACGAAATTGTGAAGATTGGCCATTTCGAATTCAAGATAATCAAAAGCACAATGACAAAAATTGAGCTTGTAAAGCTAAAAATAAGCGACTAAGACCATTTTTTTCGGTTTTTATTCCGTTATTTGATATAATTTTTGTAATTTTGTGCGCTAAAAAGCGAATAAAGTAAGAAACAAGAAATTAAAACAAAATAAATTAAAGTAATGGCAGCATTAGGAACAATCAGAAAAAGAGGAGTGACCTTGATTATCATCATTGGTCTGGGCCTCTTCGCCTTCATTGCTGAAGAAGCGTTCCGCTCGTGCGAAGCTACCAACAACGAGCAACGCCAGCAAGTAGGCAAAGTTTTGGGTGAGAAGATTTCAGTACAGGAATTTCAAGCCCTTGTTGACGAGTACCAAGAAGTCATAAAGATGACTCAAGGTCGCGACAATCTTTCAGAGGAAGAACTAAATCAGGTCAAGGATCAGGTTTGGAACAGCTACGTCAACAGCATCATTTTAAAGAAAGAGGCAGAGAAACTTGGCCTCACCGTGACAGACACAGAGTTGCAGAACATCCTTAAGGAAGGTACTAGTCCAATCCTTATGCAAACTCCTTTTGTCAACCAGCAGACAGGTAGATTCGATGCTTCACAGCTGACAAAGTTCTTGTCAGACTACAAGAAAGCATCGACAACTACTCCTCAGTTGGCAGAGCAGTATCAAAAAATCTACAACTATTGGAAGTTTATTGAGAAGACATTGCGTCAGCAGACTTTAGCACAAAAATATCAGTCGCTTCTGTCACATTGTCTCATATCTAATCCAGTATCGGCCAATAAGGCATTCAAGGATCAGAACGAGGAAAGCGACATTGAGTTAGCTTCAATCGCCTACTCTACCATCAACGACAGTAAGATAAGCGTTAGCGATGCTGATATTAAGGCCAAATACGAGGAACAAAAAGAGATGTATCGCCAATACGTTGAGACACGCGACATTAAATATGTTGACTTCCAGGTTCTTCCATCAGCAGCTGACCGTAAGGCTCTTATGGCGTCAATGGTTGAAGCACAGAAGAGCTTTGAAAGTGACGCAGATCCTGCACACGTAGTAAAAAAGGCACAGTCGCAAATTAGCTACACTGGTGTTCCTGTTTCTTCAAGGGTTATGCCACGCGACATTGCAACAAAGATTGACTCTATGGCCATAGGTCAGACCACGGCTCCGTTTGAAACTACGTATGACAATACACTTAATGTCATCAAGCTCATCAGCAAGGTTCAACTTCCCGACTCTGTTGAGTATCGTCAGATTCAAGTATCAGCAGAGACCATAGAGAAGACACGCGAACGTGCTGACAGCATCTATAAGGCAATTGCAGCTGGTGCAGATTTCGAGGCCATTGCAAAGAAATATGGTCAGGAAGGAAAGTCGCAGTGGTTCACGTCATCAATGTATGAGTCCGCTCCTACTATTGATGCCGATACAAAGCAATACATTGAGGCTCTAACACAGTCAGAAGGTCTCAAAAATGTAGCTTTCACACAAGGAAATCTGGTCGTTCAGGTATTAAGCCGCAAAGCTATGACAACAAAATATGTTGCAGCAATCGTGAAGCACACCATCGATTTCTCCAAGGCAACCTATTCTGCAGCATACAATAAGTTCAGCCAATTTGTTAGCGAAAGCCAAGATGGCGAACAAATAGTTGCAAACGCCAAGAAATATGGATTCAAGGTTCTCGAACGCAACGATCTTGTCAACTCTGAGCACAACATTGCTGGCATTCGCAGCACACACGAAGCCATGAAATGGATTTTTGATGCGAAACCCGGCAAAGTTTCTCCACTCTATGAGTGCGGAAACAACGACCACCTGCTTGTTGTCACACTTGTAAATATTCACAAGGATGGTTATCGTGACATCGCTTCACTCAAGGATATTCTTAAGGAACAGGTAATCCGCGACAAGAAGTATGAGCAGATTAAACAAAATCTTGCAGGTGTCACAAGTGTAGATGCAGCCAAGGGCAAGGGCGCTCAGGTTAATGCAGTCAGCCAAATCACGTTCGCAGCTCCTGCATTCATTCAGGCAACAGGAGCCAGTGAGCCAGCTCTTAGCGGTGCTGTAGCCGCTACAAAACAGGGACAGTTCTGTCCAAGAGTAATTAAGGGCAATTCTGGTGCATACATGTTCAAAGTTGTCAAGAAAGCTCAACGCGCCGGAGTCAAGTACGACGAAAAGGCGATGGAGACGCAACTCAAGCAGCAGACAATGCAGGCAGCAAGCCGTTTCCTGTATGAGCTCTACCTAAAGGCCAATGTAGAGGACAACCGCTACTTGTTCTTCTAAACCTGTCTTTTTTTACACACCATAAGCTTCGCCCGTGACTTCAAAGTCTCGCGGCGAAGCTTTTTCATACATTGATTTACACAATTTCCACGTCCATGCCCCAAGTCAACAGGCAGCGTTTGACGTGTCCTTCATCGTCTCTCGTGAAGCGGGCGGCGTAGATGTCTATTCCGTTCTTCTCCATTTCCTGTGCTATCAGCAACAGATGATGTTTCGCCGTTGCCAACAGTTCTGATGTCGATTGTTTATTCATAATTGCCTATCTTAATTATTTTTGATACCATTTCGAGGATGTGAGCGAAATGCTCACACCCTCATTACATTCAAAGGAATTTTTCGAGAACCTCATTATATTCTACTTCCGTTTTCTCCCCCTTGGTGGAGTCGGACTCAAAACCGCCGTCTGTGTCCTCCGCTGTTGTACGGCTTTCAGCCGTCGGGCAGACACATCGGTCTGCCCCTACAATCGGGGTTCCCTCTTCCGTTCTCTCCCCCTTGGGGGAGTCGGAGGGGGCTTCGGGGGCTTCGGCTTCGTTCCTCACCTCAATCCAAATCTCCGCTTCATTGCGCAGCTTCAACATCAGGCGGTCGAACACCAATCGTGAACCTATGAGAACGTCCTTGTCTTGGTCGCCTACGAGAATGCAGCCGCGCGTGTCTTTCGGGAAGTTGCCGACGTGGATTTGAATGTCACGGAAATGTGGCACTTTTCTGAGCCACGGCACTGTTCGCCCCCATTTCGTTGACCACCCGAGACGAACTTTGTAAGTTCCTTCGGGTATTGCGGTCTTTCCTGCCACCTTCTGCTCCCTGCTCCAATCTATTGCATGAGGCTCAAGGGTGTTGCAGAAGAACTGTCCATCTAAATACATGTCGCCAAAAGTGCGGTCGTTGGCGAACTCCTTTCTTACTACTGTTATTTTCATTGTGGTATGTCTTTAAAATTAAACTGAAATACTGAAATACTGAAATAATTATTTTTTTACTTTCTTAATCAAACCATTTATATCGTCGAAATCAACGAGGTTTCTTGTACGCCAAAGAAATAATTGACGTTTTACAGAGGCAATGTCAACCGGCTTCCCTAACTTCTTTCGCACAAGAATCAAGTCCTCCATCTTGAACTCGTCCTTCAGCAGTGCGAGCATGTTCATCGGTCCTCGCTTCGCCGTTGCGTTTTCCTCTTCGCCGAAAGCCTCGTCGAGCATCTTGCCGATGATGTGCATCTTGCACCAAAGGTCGTAGCGAAGGGACCACTCCATGTAGTCTTGGATTTCCTTCGTCCACTTCTCGCCGTTCATGCAGTAGAGCATCATGCCTTTCAGCCATGCAATGACCGTTGCTCGATAGCTCAGCACAAGATAAGGCTCAGAGCCGTAGAGCGAAGCCAGCTTCTCGTTCTCGTCGCATAGCTGCTCGGCGAACTTGTTGCACTTCTGGCACGATATTTCGCCCGAAAGCAACGAGAGCTTGGTGGTCAGCTTGCGCACCTCTTCATAATAGGCGGTGTCGTAGTCCTTGAACACAGGTCGCTTCGCGTCGCTCGGCTTTATGATGGTAGCCAACGACAGTCGAGTCACGGTTCCCGTGGTCATTTCCCGATAGAAGAATTGCTGGAAGTTGCGGTTTGTCGTGGAGGCGTTGAAGTTGAAGCGCAGCGGAGCGATGCCGGTGACTGAATCGGCACCCACACGTTCCTGTCCGTGCTTCGAGTTGTCGAACGCCTTTCGGATTATCACGCTCACTTCCGATGCCGTTCCACGAGAAGTCAGCTTCTTCAGCGTGTCGAGCTCGTCGACGTTGGTGTAGAGATAACGCTGTCCGTTGCGGTCGGCATCATACACTCGCTGGTTGAACACGGCATCGGTAAGGTTGTCAATAAGCACCTGCACGCAGATGTCGGCGGGACGCGGGTCGCGCTTCTGCTTCGATGCGGGGTTCTTCAGCTTCCATTCAGCCTCACGCTCACGGTTCGCTTGGTCTTTCTTCACGAGTTCCTCCAAGATGATGTTTATCGGCTTGCGGACGCAGCCCTTGCCGATTGACATTGGTGCGCAGAGCACGGACATGAAGGTCGGTTCATGCTCCACACCGTCCCAATAGCGGAACTTCACGCCGTGAACATAAGCTGACAGAGGAGCAAAAACAGCCTCACAGACAGCTGCTCTGTACATCTCCGGAACTTTCGCCGAAAGGAAGCCGAGGGGAAAGGGAAGCTTCGGAGGCATTGCCGGAGGCGTTTCGTTCTGTGCCTCGAAATCGACAGTGCCGACAGACTTCGCCTTTTTCTCCTTCTGATAGATCACTTCGAGCACTTTCGTCAGCTTGTAGCTGACGCCACGGCGAGGCTCGTCGATGGCGCTTTGCAGCGTGCGAATGTACTCCTCTTCCGGTAAGTCGCTGTAACGAGGAATCACGGTCTTCATGAATTCCAGGTTGTAGTCGCAGATCGAGCGAAGAGCCTTCGCCAGCTCGAACGTCATAACGTTGCGGTTTCCCTCGACAGGTATCTGTCCGTTGTTGAACTGACGGAGGAATTCCGTAATAATCACCCCATAGGGGATTCCATTATAAGTAGCAGGCGAAGCCCCCTCCGTCTCCCCCGAAGCCCCCTCCGTCTCCCCCAAGGGGGAGTGAGAAGGCGAAGGTGAAGACCCGGAAGCCCCCTCCGTCTCCCCCAAGGGGGAGTGAGAAGTCGAAGGTGAAGACCCGATTGTAGGGGCAGACCGATGTGTCTGCCCGATGTCGGAACGACATTCCTTCGCCGATTTTGTTTCCTCCGCTGTAGAGCGACATTCCTTCGCCGATTTTGTGTTCTCCGCTGTGGTACGGCTTTCAGCCGTCGGGCAGACACATCGGTCTGCCCCTACAGACGGCGGGTTTGAGGCGCCAATGTGGCTCTCCCCCTTGGGGGAGTTGGAGGGGGCTTCGTTTTTGAACAAATCATCGCTCAGATACAGAAGGTCGTAGTCGCTCGCCGTAGGCGTAAAAAACACTCTTGTAATGTCCTTTGCACCTTTGTCGAACTCAACGCCGAGCATCTTCTGTGCCCATTCGAGATTCTCTTCCTGCGATAGCCAACCGATGCGCTTGAACACGATGTGCAGACCTTTCGTTGCCGAACGTTCGAGCATGAGCAGGTTCAAATCGTCCTTCATCTTCAGCACACGGTCAATCAAAATCTGAATCAATTCCGAAGCGCCAACGTGGCTCTCCCCCTTGGGGGAGTTGGAGGGGGCTTCAACGTGGCTCTCCCCCTTGGGGGAGTTGGAGGGGGCTTCGGGGGAGTTGGAGGGGGCAACATCTATATCCATTCCCACACTGTTAGATGCAATTTTCGCCCCTTTCAGCGTGCCATCGTCGTTAGGCAGACACGAGTAGCAGAACTGTGCCATGCGCTTCTTTCCGTTCTCGTCGCCCTCTCGCGCTGCCTTGGTGTTTCGGCGGTTCTTGGCAGAGTTGCGTATTGCGGCATACTCTTTGGCGTTGTTGATGGGGCGCATTTTCTTCACGCCCCCATCATAGTAAACCTCATAGCAACTCATGACAATGCCTCCTCCAGTTCGTTTTTCATTGTCGATACGTAGTCCAGCCCCTCGCTCTCAAACACCTTGCAGTAGAAGAAGTAAGCTCCGTCCAGTGTGTATGACAGCCCGCCGTGTGCAGTCTTCTTCAGGCACTTGCCTTGTCCGCGCTGTTTGGGCGGCGGCGTTGTGAACTCAAAGTTTCCCTTCTCTGTCAGAATACCGATGCCTCTTCTTCTGAACGATTTTAGGCTCTTCACCTTCCTGTTGCCGTTAGGCATGAACGAAAAGTCGTTCTTGTCGTGGGTCGTACCCACTCCGCTAAAAACAATTTTTGCCATAATTGTAAAATTAACTGATTCAATAAATGTTCATTCTCAATGTGTCCTTGTCCTCCACAATGATTTATCTCGTCAACAACTTTGCTGATTCCCATTGTTGCCAAGACCATTCTGCAGAACAAGTCCGCTCTCACTTTAATCGTCTTCATGTTCATCACGGTTTAAAACACTTGGCTTCCGCCGTTAAGTTGAATTATCTCCATTGCCACGATGTCTTGGTATGTATTTCCCTCGTGGTCGTGGGTTGAGAAGCGGAGCTTCGCAGCCACTGGTGTTCCCGCAGGCAGTTGCTTGGTTGCCTGTTCGCCGAAGGCGGTGCAAACAAACTTGTCCTGATACTGTCCTCCGATCTCCTGGAGCTGCACCGTAGCCTTCTTCATCGTTCCGTTTTGGGTCTGAATTTCCTGTGGCTGACCCCAAGCCACTACTTTAAAAATCTTGTTCATGATAAAATTATTTTATTGTTACACAAATAGTCTTAATCCACCCAGAACACGGTCACAAGCCAAAGCTCGTTGCCGATGGCATTTACCGCCACTTCGCCGCCCAGCAGCTTCTCCATCAGCTCCAACTTGTCATGCTTCAGGAAAAGCTCAGTTCCCACTACGACTGCAATGCCAGAGAGCGTGTCGATGTTATTCTTACACCACTTCGGCGTACCAATCACCTCACCCTCCATCAGCGTCTTAACCACTTTGGTGATGTCGTTCTCGCTGTTTACAAGCCCCTTGCTGCGAGTTTTCACGTCCTGAGGCATACTTTCCACAGTATAGCAGTCAAATTTGTCCTCCAGTGTCTGCTGCTTTTTGTTGGGAGCAGCCGAACCCTTCTTACTGTTCTTTTTCATATCTGTAAAAATATATTCGTTAATAACTAATCCAAATTTCTCAGGATTGTCGAGTTGTTCCCTTAGTCTTGCATATATTCCAGGAAGCAAGATGTCAACAGCTCTTAGGTTCGTTGTGTAAGTCCCGCGGTCAGTAATGAAGTCGATTATAGCCTCAGCCATTTCCAGCTGAACATCGTCGTTGAACCCGCGTAGAAAATCTAAAAGGTCATCATACAGTTTGTCGGTTATTCTTCCCTTCACTGCATACTCGAACATCAACCTTGCTGTTCCAAACACAGGATTTGCTTCCTTCAAGTCGTGTTCAATCTTACGACCCTTTTCCACTACAAGTTCTCCACTCTGAAGCTTTCTCAAAGCCTCTACCATCTCGTTGCCCTGCGGCATCAATGTTGTTTTTCCCTGTTTCATAATTCTTATATATTATGGTACGTAGAACAGTGTTCCTTCGCACCTGTTTTTTTCTGGTGCAAAGGTAATACTTTTTTCTTGGAAAAGAAATGAAAAATATATGCCTAAAATGTTGGTTTTCAGACGTTTCCGAAATAAAACAAACACATCCGAATACATCCGAACAAAATCGTCCGAAACCATCCGAACAACTTTGATTAAATTGACAAACAAAAAAATGGCGACATCTTTCGACACCGCCATATTCAAATCATATTATATATCTTATCTTCTTTTTATCTCTAATAAGAGATTGTAAACACAATCGCCGAATTGTTTATCCCTTCCTGTCCATTTACTATGGTCTTTGTCAATCGCTGGAAAAATTTTTCCATTTCTCTTAGTACCATTTATCTTCTTCTGAAAGCTTCCGCAGATTTTTTTTATGTCCGTTTCTGTTTTGAGTGGTATAGCATTAATAACAACAAGTGCCCTTACATAATCCATATCGTTAATGCCTCCCTTTAATGCCCCAGCTTCATCGCATAATATTCTGAACAAACCAATACTATTGGGTTCATTCATATTAATGTTATCTGCTACTTTTTTAACTTGCGAACGAGTGTTTACTACAGAACCATCATTCAATGTCATTGTATCTGTAAATACTTTCTTATCAGCATCCAAATAATTCTGTGGCAATTTACTATTATCAACATAGAAAGTCTGCTTCTTGTTTAATCCACTCTTTCTTTCTCTTACGTAGTTCTGCAATTTTGGCTCTAATATAGCGAATGCAACTATTCGACGATACTGACTGGCTGTAATATCATCACTGTGATTTAAAAGAATATGACCTATCTTTTGTTTCTTTATTACACCATTTTCCTCGTCATATAGTTTACCCCATATTCTATTATAATCCATATCAGCCATAGTGCTCCCATGAAATTGTTTTGCCATATCCAAAAATCCAGAATTTTCTACATCCTTCCTTATTGTTAGGATTATTGCCTTAACTTCATCATCACATTCATCTATAAGATATCCATCGAGCTTTTGACAATAAGAGTCCCATTGCCGTTGAATTGACCTTTCAGATTCATTATACGCCAATTCAAAATAATAGGTATAGGGGTCATCAATACCAACAAAGAGATGTTGCTTTATTCTTTCAGCAAGAAGGAAGATATTGCTTATATATTTTTTAAAGCATTCTTCAAATACGCACTTCTCTGTATATTTTTCATCAGATATAATGCCTTCATTTGCAAGAATCTCATTACACTCTATTGTCTTATTGTTAAGATATGATGTAAAATTGTCTATTATGAAAGTTATCTCCTCGAATTGTTCTTGCTCAGAATTGTTGTGTATGCTTGAAAAGAATTGCCTGTTATAAAGATTGTTGTTTTCGCATAGATAAACACGAATAATCTTACATAACTTTGATAAAGATGCAGATGTCAGCAATTTATATTGACCATTTGCTTTAACTTCTACATATTCTTTATATAGTTCGTTAAAAACGACAGTCAACTTTCTGAATATCTGAATCCTTGCATAAATTGCCAAACTATGCATACCATTCGTATCAAGGCTATCCAATGTTTCAAGCCTCGACACCAATTTCAATATATCCCTCAATGCAGGTTCATAACCACGTGGAGCTATGGACAAGGATAATTTATCTGTATCCTCATCACTCATCGCAAAATAGGTCTGTTTAAATTCTATTCCCATTTTTTACGCATCTATTTGGTACTTCTTATAATTGTTCACTTGTTTCATTATGTTCTTGAATATCTCTTCATCCCATTCTGGTGGATAGCCTTCCTTATATAGAAGTATTGACAACTCGAAAGCCAAGTCGTTCTTTAATGAAGTATTGTTTATCCAATCTTTATTAACTTCCATCTTGTCAATAAGTCCTTTAATCTTGCGAGACAAGTCAATACATCTCGCATCAGGAAATTCAAATCGTTCTTTATTTCTGATACTTACAAGAATATCATAAAATGCCTTTTCCTCAATAGAGATACCAAGTTCGGCGAATTTCATCTTATCAGCATTCATGTCATTGAATAGCTTGACAAGTTGTTCGCTAAGATTGTTAATCTTCTCGTTTACTTTCTTCTGTATCTCTTCAATTGTTTCACCTGCTACTTTGTTTACGAAAGCAAAGTTATCTCTATTGTTGTATTCGGTGACGATATTATCTAATAGTACTTGGAATTCTGATGATTTGAGCTTGTTAATCTTAGAATAGTCTGAGATTTCTCTTTGTAACAACTGCTTTATTGTCATAAACTTAGTATTGGGTAATTCAATCTCCTTCAGATATTCTATATAATTATCATCAAGAGTGATTGCCTTGTTCTCATCACCGAACACTTCTTCAACCTTGTTAAATTTTAATGTTTCTTCAAGCAGTTTCTTTACGTGGGCATTCATCGACTCCACATCGTGTTCTGTGCTTGTCAGTTTGCGCAAATAACCAGCTATAGCCATAAAGAATTGCGACCATACGCTGTCGTCATCCGATATACAGTATGTAGAGTCACTATCCAATGGCTTGCATATATTGTACGCAAGAGACAATCTTCTTACATGTTCATTGAATTTATCTGAAAATGTCTTTTTCTTCTTCTTGTCGTCATTTTCTTCTACATCCATGTTTTGTGCAAGAACATACTCGGCAGCAGCGCTCAATGCCCAAAGTCTCTTCTTGGGATTGTCACCAAAGAAGTCTGACGTATCACATCCATCCAACAAGTCTTTTAGTATTCCTAATTCACAATCAAAAGTTGCCTTTGCTAATTTCGCATCATCCTCCGACACGCCAATATCGTCACCATTATACATCTTCAAGGCTTCTTTCATCTTGCTATGAATACCGATGTAGTCAACAATCATTCCGTACTCCTTGCCTGGGAATACTCTGTTCACACGACTGATAGTTTGAATCAGTGTATGTTTTTGTAATGGTTTGTCATTATATAATACTGTGAGACTCCTAACATCAAAACCGGTTATCCACATATCTACAACAATAACAATCTTGAAATTCGATGTCTCATCTTTGAAGCTCTCTTCCAATTTATGCTGATGTGCTTTATCTCCAAGAAAATTATTCAAATCATTATTTTTATCCTGTTTTGTATTTCTTGTTGCAACCATATTCAGCATTGGCACATCACCTTCTGTCCATTCAGGTCTTATCGCTTTTATGGCATTATATAGCTTCCATGCGATAGGAATAGAAGAGCATGTCACCATTGCCTTCTGAAGAACATCCGGTTTTTCTTCAACGATGCTCTCGTAATGATGCACTATGTCAGCTGCCACTCTTTTTATGCGTTCGTCATCGCCAAGGAGTTTGTTAAGGCTTGCCATATTATTTTTGCTCTCTCTAATATCCTCTTTCGATGCGCCCTCTTTCTCGCATCTTTTGTAATATTCTTCTATTTCCTTGGCTTTTTTGTTGTTAAGATTCACCCTTGCAAGACGTGGAATATATTTTAGTTTTACCGTGATGCCGTCAGCTACACTCTGAGCCATTGTATATTTGTCAACCACATTGCCGAACACTTTTATTGTGTCCTTAATTGGTGTACCTGTGAAGCCAACAAATGTAGCATTAGGGAAAGCAATACGAAGCCAATGGGCATAACCCCATTTGTCTTCCACACCCGACTTGTCCTCTTTATCAAGCAGCTTATAAGAATTAGACACTTCTTCTTTTTCTTTCGGATCAATATCATCTGACAAATTTACTTTTATCTCTTTGGATATATTCACCTGTGTTCTGTGAGCCTCATCACTGAAGCATATAATGTTGTTCCTCTCACTAAGCAGTCCAATTTCTTCGCAGAATTTCTGAATCGTACATATAAGCACACCTCCAGATGCCCTATATTTTAGCTCATCTTTTAGTTCTGCGCGAGACTTTATCATCTTTACGTTTCCACAAGAAAGAAACTCCTCCGAGTTTTGGAATAATGTCATCGCCTGATTTTGCAATTCGTCCCTGTCAACTATGACAATGATAGTGGGAGAGCCAAGTGATGTTTTTGCCCTAAGTTGCAGATGACGTGATAAGAATAACATCGTGAAAGTCTTGCCACATCCTGTTGCTCCAAAATATGTTCCTCCCTTTCCGTCGTTCTTGCTGCTTTTTATTTTGTTGACTATATGTCTGAAAAGTTTTGTTGTAGCAAAAAATTGCGGATAGCGGCATATTACTTCCTGTTCTTTATTGTATTTGTCATCGGGGAAGTATGTGTAGTCTCTTATAAGCTTTAGAAGTCGTTCAGAGCCAAATGCGCCCTTTATCATTGTGAACATCTGCTGAAGCCCCGGTGTTGCAGGATTATCTTCCTCATTTACCATTTTCCAAGCATAGTAATACTGATATGGTGAATATGTAGTTCCCAGTCGAGTTTGCGCAGCATCGCTTATGCATGACAATGCACAGTATTTCATCAAGTGCGGAATGTCGCGCATATACCTTATATGGATTTGTTCCCAAGCTGCATAGATGTTTGCTTTTAAGTCTGTTGGTCTTTTCAACTCAATAATCACCATAGGGATGCCATTCACGAACAATAGAATGTCTGGTATTCTAATATCTTGTCCACTATTGTATTGAACTGTGTATTGGTTGACACATCTGAAAATATTGTTCTTTGGGTTTTCAAAGTCTATGTATTCAACCCTCATGCATTTGTTTGCATTTGCTCCTTTGCCTTGAAGTTTTATATCTTCATCTGACATGACAATGTCATATCCGTCGCGATAAAGAGTAAACACGTTCTTCAAACTGTGATATTGCGTCTTACCCGCCTCTGTACATATTTTGTGTACAATCTCTTCCTTTGTGTTGTCAGAGAGCGAATATCTATTCGACAGATAATTCAGGAGGTCATTTTTTATAATGATGTCCTCTGCATTCCTCTCAATGGTATCTCCATGAGAATATATCCAACCACATTCCTTGAATTCTTCTATGAAGGATTGTTCAAGTTCTGATTCGTAATATCTTCCATTCATAACCGTAAGTATTTTATTGGTGAGCTGCCCTTTGAATCATAGCAGGACAAATTCTTTTCATTTCCTCGCGTGCCCTTTCGGCTATGCTTCTTGCCTTTTCCGCACAATTATATATTGCAACAATACTCTCTTGCACTTCTATTGGAGGTACAGGGATTTTGACACGGCACATCTCGTTGTGTTTAAAATCATCTTTTATTGTACCATAAGCATAAAATAAAGTTTGTCTTAAGAACTCACTCCTATGAAAAAAAATATTTAAATAATCATTCATTAATTCAGATTGTTTTTCATCTTTTATTTTGAAAACGCTATATGAAGGAGATATTATACTGCTTTTATTTTTATTTAATGCAATTGAACCTACATTTATACGATTACTATAAGCAAATGCTCCTGTATTAACAATTTTATAGTTCTTTAAAGATAAACCTTGTGTTTTCGCTATTGTTTTAATAAATATCCCATCACAACAAACACCCATTAATGAATCTACTCCAAAACAATTATTCTCATTTCTTGAATTTATTTCTTCAATGAACGATCCTAATTTTTCCATACGGTACTCTTTTGTCATTTTTGCCATAAAGCCGGTACAAAACTCCTGTAATGGCTTTATCATAGCCTCATTTTGTTCTGCCAGTTTCTTCAAAGTATTGTATGCATCAGTATATTGGTGCTGAATATCTAATAGAGGAATAGGAATGTCAATATCAAGGAAACGTGACAAATCCAGATTTGCCCTTACGCTACCATCGCTATAGAACCAGCCAAGTCTATCCTTCTCAAATGTAAGGAAATTCAAAAAAACATAATCAGGAAGAACGTTTTCTTTTGATACTTTTAAAATGGTATAAGCCGGTGATAACAACAATGGTTCTTTATGAGGATATAAGGCGAATCTTATGCATACATCTCTTCCTGTCTGCATTCCACTATATACAAATTGATCCTTTCGGATAATTTTATATTTCTTCTTGTTTAATCCTTCCGTAGTTGCTGCTGTTGGCATAAACTCTTTTTCTTTGTTTACGCCAAAAAACGGATAATCGATACCGTTAACATTCAACTCTTCAGAAAGCTCCAATATTTCACGCAAAAACATATCTTAACTCATTTTATACCCCAACACCTCAAAAGCCTTTCTCAAATCGCAATCATTTTGCTTTTGCTCATCAAGCAATCCTTTAATCACACTGGCACTGTCTTTCATAATGCTTTCGTAATCCAAGAATTGGTCTTGGTCAACAAATTCTATATAGCGACTTGGAACAAGGCTCCAATTATTTTCTTCCGATGAAATCTCGTCTATGCCAACACTCCTATATAATTCCGGCTTTGCATAGTTAAATCCATCAGTACCTTCCATTTGCCAATTATGGAATATGTCAGCTATTTCCTTAGTACGGTCAGGTTTAAACTCGACATATTTCTTCATGTAAATCTGGTTGTTCCAAGTTCGCAAATCCATGAATAATATTTCACCTGTTCTGTTTCTTAGGTTACGTCCGTGCCATTCTCCACCTTTCTTGTTTTGATTTAAAATCCATACAGTCACACTTATGTCAGTAGAGTAGAACATATTACGTGGCAAAATGATTATCGCCTCAACTTTGTCCTTTTTAATGAGTTCTCTTCGGATATTTATCGTGTCCATATCACCAAGAGCACCATTTGACAATAGAAATCCTGCAATACCTGTTCTCGGATTTAGTTTTGACAATATATGAAGAATCCAAGCATAGTTGGCATTGCTTTCTGGCGGAACAAGATAATCTCCTTCGTTGTCAATCTTCCACCTGTAATCAGTCAGCAACTCCTTACTGCCTCTCCATTTCTTAAGATTAAAAGGAGGATTCGCCATAACATAATCCATCTTTTTCCCAGGATGTTGGTCATGTGTAAATGTAGAAGCAGGCATATCGCCAAGGTTACATTCAATTCCTCGCACAGCCATATTCATCTTGGCAAGGCGATAAGTTTCAGGTTGTATTTCCTGACCATAAACTGTGATATTCTTCTTCTTTCCTCCGTGAGCCTCAACCACATTGGCTGCTTGAACGAACATACCTCCCGAACCGCAGCAAGGGTCATATATCGTTCCGTCGTATGGCTCTATAAGCTCTGCTAATAGTTCAACAATAGAGTGAGGCGTATAAAACTCTCCTTCCTCTTTTTCTGAGTTTACAGCAAATGCCTGCAAGAAATATTCATATACTTGTCCTATGAGATCCTTGTATTGTGGAAATGAAGTTTCCCTTATTTTTGCAACTTCATCTACCACCTGCTTTATTGTATTGGCAGGAATACCGCTACTTGTAAAAATCTGCTGTGGTAATGCACCTTTTAACCTTTGAGGATTTCTTGATTCAATTTTATAGATAATGTCATCAAGTGTTATAGGATATTTTGAAGTCTCCGTTTTTTCTATCACACTCCATCTGCAATCGTCTTGAAGATAGATAATCTCTCTATAGCTTGATGGTCGTTCAAGCATAGAGTCAAAGAAAGGTGATGCTTCGATAATGTCTCTTTTCTTCAGTTCTTCTTTTATTTCCTCACGTTTTTTCTCAAATCTGTCATTTGTGAAACGTAAGAACACAAGTGTAAGAAGCATGTCACGTTTGTCAGCCATGCTCGCTCTTCCCCTTAATAGGTTTCTGCAATTGAACAATATATCTTCAAGTTTCTCAACCTTGGTTTTCTCTTTCTTTGCCATGTGTTATATATCGTTAATTCATAATTTAGAAACATAGGGACAGGTGCCATTGTTACACATTCTGGCAATGCCACTGCCCCTATGAAATTTTTTATTTCACTGCAATCTTCACGCTCTCCTTGCCAATCTTGGCAATTACAACGCTTCCGCTTTGAGCGGAAAACTGTGCCGTTCCGTCAATAGCACTAACCGTCCCAAGTTCTTTGCCGTCGGCGGAGTAGAAACTTACTTGCTCGTTGTCGTTGAGACCGGATAGAGTAATGAAGCCATCTGAAGATGTCGCCATCACGCCACGAGTTTCTACTGGGTTTATGTTTGTCTCAAGTGTGCCATCTGTTGGCAACCAATAGAGTTTGGCAGTTGCTATATCAGACTTTGTATAACCCTCAGCAGTAGCTTCACAGACAATATCGTAATATGCATATAATGGCAATTTCATGTTCTGATAAAAATTGCCATCGTATGTTACGTCTGGTGATTTTATATTATATGTACATTCAGCTCCCTCTGTTTCGCAAGAGAAAATCAATTCGCCATT
>JBJEKR010000129.1:0-12287 GCA_051878735.1 Prevotella sp.
GCGGCATAGTCGAGTCCCTTGATTATGAATCCAGCCTCTTCGCCCTTGTTCTTGTTGCTGGGATTGGGTATGAATTTCAACTTGGAGGTTACGGTGAAGTTCTCTGCAGGGAATTTCTGCATCAGGGTGTTCTGCATGTCGGTAAGGTTGACATATCCCTCAGGTTGCTGAATGCCATACAGACGGAGTTTCGACTTGTTGGCATCGCAGAAGTACCAGTAGTGGCTGTAAGGACCTTCGAACTGCCACTGAAGACCGAGGGCGGTCGTATTGAAATCGTCGTCTTCCTGAGGCTGTACGTTTTCTGTTGCCTTCAGTGCGGGTTTCTTCCATTGTGCCACAGGGTCGCCACAACCGTCGCCGTCGCGGTCTTCACCTATCACGAGCCAGTCGTTAACCCAGCGGGCAGGTTGCAGATGAACTACACGACCATAAGCATGCTTGTCCTGGAAGTGCAGGAACCAGTCTTCGCCTGAAGGCGTGTCAACCCATGCTCCTTGGTGAGGACCATTGATTTTTGACTTGCCCTGTGCCATGCCCACATATTCCTCGTATGGACCGAAAGGATTGCGTGAACGAAGAATCACCTGCCAGCCGTATTTCACGCCTCCAGCCGGCGACATTATATAATAATATCCGTTACGCTTGTAGAACTTTGTTCCTTCGATGGTTGGCTGGTCCTCATGTCCGTCATATACGATGCGCGAAGGACCTGTGACAGTCGTTCCGTCGGCAGACATCGGTGCCACGAAGAGCACAGACTTCACTCCTGCCCTTGAACCGGCACATCCATGTGAGAGGTAAGCCTTTCCGTCTTCGTCCCACAGCGGGCAGCAGTCAATCAATCCCTTGCCTGCCTTTACGCATACTGGTGTGGTCCATGTTCCGGCAGGGTCTTGTGTCTTGGTCATGAACAGTCCCTGATCAGGATCGCCCCAATAGATGTAGAACCAACCCTCGTGAAAGCGTATTGCCGGTGCCCATACGTAGTTGCCGTGTTGTATGCGCTTGTGCCAGTCGAGGTCTGTGCCGCGATATTCAGGCAGTACGGGATAGTCGTCGGTGAGTGCGGCTCCAATGATTTTCCAGTTTACGAGGTCTGTACTGTGTAGAATCTGCAACCCAGGGAAGCAGGCGAAGCTTGACGATGTCATGTAGTAATCCTCTCCTGCCCGACAAACGTCAGGGTCGGAATAGTCGGCGTTGATGACAGGATTACGGTACTTGCCTCCAGGCAGATTAGGATTCCATGTTGAAGATTCCTGTGCCGTTGATGTCAGCGGCGAGCAAACCATTGCTGCCGCGACGAGTAGATTAAATGTTTTTTTCATTCTTATTGTAGTTTGGATTTATATGTTTACTTTGATGTGCTTGAGGTCGCTGTCATTGCTGCTGTTGCCTACCATCACGTCATATTCGCCGCCTACGACCCGCATGGTGTTTGTGGCATTGTCCCATGTCTCGAAATTCTGTCGTGGCAAGTCGATTTCCACTTGTTTTGTTTCTCCGGCTTTGATGCTGACGCGTTTGAATCCTCGGAGTGTCTTAAGTGGGCCTTCTGTGTCGGCGGTGCGTCTCAGATAAACCTGTACGACTTCGTCTCCGTCGAGTTTTCCTGCATTGGTCACATCGACGAAGATTTTGCCATCCTTGTAGGATGGAGTTCCAAATGAGAATGTGCTGTAGCTCAGCCCGAAACCGAAATTCCATAGTGGCTTGCCTGTGAAATAACGATAAGTTCGGTTCTTCATGCTGTAGTCGAGGAAGTCAGGCAGGTCTTCTACCGACCTGTAGAACGTGACAGGCAGTTTGCCTGATGGGTTGTAGTCGCCGAACAGTACGTCAGCCACGGCATCACCACCTCTTTCGCCAGAATACCATGCCTGCAATATTGCATCGCATGCTTCCGTTTCAGGTACAAGAGCTATGGCAGAACCGGAGCAGTTGACGAAGATGATTCTCTTGCCTGAGTCGCGAATGGCTTTGACAAGGTCTCGCTGACATTGTGGAAGCTGGATGTCGGTACGATCGCCGCCCTTGAATCCGTAGGCATCGACCTTCATCTCCTCACCTTCAAGACGAGGTGATATGCCACCGGCAAAAATTACGCAGTCAGCATCAGATATTTCTGAAAGAATGTCACTTGTAGTCTTTTCCTTGTTGGTAAACACGTCAAACCTCATGTGTGCCATACCGAAAATTTGTACATAGTCAATTTGTATGTCATATTTCTCTCCCGGTTTCACATTGTATGAGCGTGACCATTTCTGTATGCCGTGAGCCTGTCTGAATCTGTCTCTCAGTGTGTCGCCGTTGATGATTATGCGGTATCCGTCGTCGGCTTCTACCTCAAATGTTACGGTCTCTTCCTTTTCGGCAGTGAACACGCCTTTGTAGCATCCCGAGAAATTTTCTAGTTCCACGCCTGGGGCAAAGGCAGTATTGCCTCCATTGTTGAGATTGATGGGGCTTGAATATGTAGTGGTGGCATCGGCTTTACCAGTCATCTTGATGTTGTTCCAGTATCGGACTTCCATTCCGTTTTTCCCTTCTGGCGTGGTCAGCGCAGAGAAACGGCTTTCCCGAACGGTGTTGTCCACATGTCCGCAACCATCTACAGATCTCACTGTCCCATGTCCTTTTAGCTTGTTCTCAATGCCTTCAAGTATCGTTACGGTGTGAAGTGGATAGCCGCTGTAGTTTCCCCATTGCATGACGCTGTCCTTGGCATTTGGTCCCATCACCACAATCTTCGTACCGTGCTTCTTCAATGGCAATATGTTGTTTCTGTTTTGCAGCAGCACAATGCTTTTCTGTGCCATTTCGTATGCAAGCGCATTGTGGTGCGGCGAGCACAGTCGGCCTTGTGGTATGGAAGTCCATGGCACCATATTGTCGTTGTCGAGGTCGCCGAGTCTTATTCTTGCCGTAATCAGACGTTTGAGCGATGTGTCGATAGCTTCCATTGTGACTTCGCCCTTTGCCAAAGCCTGCGGAATGTTCTTATACACAGAGCCACACTCGATGTCGGTGCCTGACATAATGGCCTTGCCCGCCGCTATTGTAGGTGTTTCCGACACGGCATGACAGTCCTTTTTGTAGAAGTCACTTATGGCACCGCAGTCGCTTACGACAAGTCCTTTAAATCCCCATTCGTCACGCAGGATACGCTGCAGATAGCGTGTGTTTCCGCAGCATGGGTCGCCGTCGATGCGCTGGTAGGCGCACATCACCTCAGCCACGTCACCTTCTTGCACGAGAGCCTTGAATGCCGGAAGATAAGTCTCCCAAAGGTCGCGTTCTGGCAGGTCTTCAATGTTGAACGTGTGGCGGTTCCACTCCGGCCCTGAATGTACGGCAAAGTGCTTGGCACAAGCGAGCAGTTTCTTGTATTTTGTGTCTCTTGGCCCTTGCAGACCGTTGACCACGGCAAGTCCCATGCGCGATGTCAGATAGGGGTCTTCGCCGTATGTCTCTTGTCCTCTTCCCCATCTTGGGTCGCGGAAGATATTGATATTTGGTGTCCAGAACGAGAGACCTTGATAGCGGTTCTGCTCGTTTTTCTGTTTTGCTTGGGTATTCTTTATGCGTGCCTCGTCGCTTACTGCGTCAAAGCAGCGAAAGAGCAACTCGTCGTCCCATGAGGCTGCCATGCCCATGGTAATGGGAAATACGGTTGTATATCCGTTGCGTCCCACACCGTGCAGTGCCTCGTTCCACCATTGGAAACGTGGTATGCCGAGACGTTCTATTGGATTCGACTGGTCCATCATCAGTGCGGCCTTTTCTTCTATTGTGAGTCGGCTAATAAGGTCGTCTGCGCGTTGTTCGGGCGAGAGACTACTGTCTTGGTAAGGCATCATTGACTGTGCTGAAGCGCTCAGTGTCATAGACACCAAAAGTGTAGTTAAAGCAAACTTTTTCATTCTTAGCAATTTGTGTTTAATAATAGATTGCAATGTCAAGTAGTTTTGACAATTTGTGCAAAGTTAAGTGATATTCCTGCAATAACCAAAGAAAAACAGTTAAAATCGCTAAATTTGTTGAAATGGTAGTCGAGTTAGGTGCGGAGTATGGTTCAAAATAGGGTTGCCTGAAGCCTAACGTTACGTTGCTTGAAACCTAACGTTACGTTACGCGAAGCCTAACGTCAGGCTTTTTCTAACGCAAGGTTACATCTAATTTGAACGCAATGAGGTGCATCGAAATATTTAGTGTCATTCCATCATGGAATGTAAAATATGTTTTTTTCCACGAATCTTTTGGAAACTCGGGAAATAATACTTATATTTGCATCGGTTTTCAAACTTCAACAATATGAAGAAACGTTTCGCAACACTGCTTGCAGCCGTAGTTTGTGTATATGCGGTGCAAGCGGAGAAGGCAGCGTCCGAGGTGACGTTTGACGCTTCGAAAGGCGTGGCGGGGTCTGTCACTATGCCCAACGGGCAGGTCGTGAACTATACTGCTTACACAGATCTTATTTATGTGGCTAACGTCGAGGACTCGACTTACCAGCGAATGAACGTATTTGTGCCAGAGGGTGCCGACGCGCATACTCCAATCTTCATGCGCAATTATGTGGGTGGCTACATGGCTGCCAAGGCCCAGGGCATTGATGTAGGCGATGCTTCTGGTAGGGCGCTTGCCGAGGGCTATGTCGTGGCGATACCTGGGGCACGAGGACGCAACTCCTCCGTCACCGACGGCAAGGGGAAACGCATCTTCAACGGACGCGCCCCAATGGGATTGCTCGACTTGAAGGCTGCTGTCCGTTATCTTCGCCATTTCGATAAGGTGATGCCTGGAGATGCCGAGCGCATCATTTCCGATGGCACAAGTGCCGGCGGTGCCATGTCGTCGCTCCTTGGAGCTACAGGCAACCATCCTGTTTATGAGGCGCAACTGAAGGCTATGGGAGCTTGCGACGAGCGCGACGACATCTTCGCCTCCGTATGTTATTGTCCCATCACCGATCTCGACCATGCCGACATGGCATACGAATGGCTTTACGGTTGCACCAATGGCATCACGCGTAAGCTTAGCGACGAACAAAAGGCAGTGTCTTCGGAACTGGCAATGGCTTATCCCGCTTATCTCGACGGTCTTAATCTGCAAAAGCCAGACGGACAACGGCTTACGGCTGAAAACTGCCGCGACTACATCAAGAGTCTCATCATCAAGAGTGCGCAGGAGGCAAAGGATGCTGGCGCGGACATTCCTGACACTCTCGGCTTTGTATTCAACAAGGGCAGTTGGTTCAGTCGCCGTGGAGAGTACATCGTTGATCTCGACATGGACAAGTATCTCAACTATGTTGTGACCACCATCCGCTTAAAGACTCCCGCAGCTTTCGACAGTGAGGGTGTTGCAGGTGGCAGGGTGAGCGGTGAGAACGAGGAGTTTGGCGACAGAAGCGGAAATACTGCCAACTTCACCGACTTCTCCCTCTGCAAGGCTACTGGCAATCCCGATGCCCACATCGACGAGAACATGAAGCAGCGGGTATATATGATGAATCCCATGAACTTCATTTCCGACTCTAAGGCTACGAAAGCTCCTCATTGGTACATACGTCACGGAGCACGTGATCGCGACACCTCATTCCCCATTCCCGTATGCCTTGCCCTAAAGCTGCAAAACAATGGCATGGACGTGGACTTTAAGCTCCCTTGGAATCGTCCACATGCCGGCGACTATGCCCTTGAGGAACTGTTCAAATGGATTAAGGGTATCATCCCCTTATGTCACTGATATTATGGGAATTTGGATAGTGAATCTTATTTAAGCTTTCCCATCAAACCAGTGAAGAATAAATAGAAAATCATGAGGGTGTGTCAGTTACTTTTGACACACCCTCAATACAGCGTATTTAAAGGTCAATATAACACAGGTTAAGCAAGTAACATACAGTTATTTGCACGAGCTTTTTCTTTTATGAACCATTATGAACTTGCAGGATTGAAATAATCGCCGTAACTTTGCGTCAAAGTTTTTAAATAACAAAAAATTGACGCTTATGAAAAGAATAGTATTTACTTTATGTAGCCTGTTGACTACGATGCTGATACTTGCCAATGCTGATGTTACGGTGAGTCTTAGCGGTGTAAAGAACGGCGACAACGTGACACTGTCAGTCAGTTCAAATGCCTTTATGAAAACCATAAACGCCACTGCCGACGGCGATTATGTGTTTACGGATGTGCCTGTGGGCAAACATGCCGTGAAAGTGGAGACATCGGGATATAACTTGCCGGACACGAAATACGTGACAGTGAATGAAGACGGCACGGTGGCACCGGTGACAGGCATAAAGATCGTTATCACGAAGATGGCTGACGACGAAAGCGTCTGGACACACTCGTGGCACGAGGACGGGAGCATAGCAGGATATACCACGACGGCACACGTCAATACACCGCCCACCGTGGAGTTTCTCGGAAAGAAAATCGTGCCTTCCGACGTTCCGTCCCACAGCATCCTGCTCGACAAATACTGCATAGTGCTCTCTGACGATGGCGAACAGTGGTCACAAGAGTATGCATACCGTCTTATGGAGACGATGAAGACTATCTATGACTACAATTGGAACCGCGACACAACAATCGTCAAGCTGACAGCCGACGCCATTGCCGACGACATTAAGGTTGAGACACTCGCCGGCGGCAAAGAGGTGACGATAAGCAAGGACGCATTCGTGTATGCCAACCCTTATCTCGTGAACCTCGACGGCGTGCGCGGACGCTTCTTCTCAAAGCGATTGCACCACGCACTGGTAAACCTCGTCACCGACTTCGGCAACAACAGGGACATGGCCAACCAAATACTCACAGACAAATTTGGCTGCTCCATCTATCCGCCAAGCTACGAGGAGCTGACCGTGACCCACGAAGATGCGGCACGCTTTCAGGAGTTCCACCCGCAGGAGTTAGTCAGCATCATCAACATGTTTGAGGAGATGCCGACGGGATTTCACAAAATTTCCAACCTGAAATATCTCATCCGCCGACAGAACGGGCTTCCTCACCCTTGGTATCCTGATGCAGCAGCCGTATCATGGGCAACGCTCGACACGGGATATATCGAGTTTATGGAGAAGGCATTCAACGGCCATTCGCTCATCGACGGCGCGCAACGCCTCATTCTCCACGAGAAAGCCCATTTCCTATGGGCAAAGACATTCTCCGACGAGATAAAGAACGACTGGATAGAACTGGGCGGATGGTATATTGTGCCGGGCGAAACCGAGGACACATGGGCAACGACAAAGGACACTGAGTTTGTCTCTGCATACGCCCACGCCATCAGTCCCGACGAGGACATGGCGGAGTCGATAGCCGCCTACATCAACGAGCCGGAGAAACTCATGTCGCGTGCAATGGGCAAATATGAGTTCATACGCGACCGCATCATGCACGGCACACGCTACATATCATCCATTCCCAGCCACCTCACCTTCGAGGTGCTCAACCTCAACCCCGACTACGACTATCCGGGCAAGATAAAGAGCCTCGACGTGACAGTCAGCGGAAAACCTGACGAGGACAAGACCGTGACCGTTGACATCACTCTCAACCACATGGAAGGATTCGACGACGGAGCATCGTTGGCTTTTCTCAGAATGACGAGTCCGTCGTTTATGAAAGACGGAAAAACATATTCCCAATCTAGGGATTTGTATTTGAATCCTGTTGAAGGCGACCCGTTCCATCTCAGCGGAACTCTTACCATAAGCAAATACAGCAAGACGGGCTATTGGACCGTAGGCGACATAGTGGTGAGCGACATTCAGGGCAACCAGCGCTTTGAGGGCAGCAACGACTTCGTGTGGAACATGTATCTCAACAATGCGCTCGAAGACCTCGAACCGCCTGTATATGAGAAGGGCAGCCTCAACTACTCACTCACCGACTCCATCATCGACGGACGCGAAGGACAGAACCTCTGCGTGTCGTGGAAAGTGACGGACAATGTGGAAGTGGAAAAGACCTTCGTACGCCTTGGACGCAACGACGGCAGCTATAGCTTCGCCGATTTCTACGGAACCTATGACGAGACGACGCATACGGCATACGTAAATATCCCTATCACTGAGTATTTCCACTGTGCAGACTATTATGTGGAATTCCTCGAAGTATATGACATGGCACAGACAGTGACCGGCGTAGGCTTCTCCGACTCGCCACTCGACGAACCGAGGAAGTCGATACACGTGGAGACAAAGAATCCTGATACTATTGCACCGGAACTTGACCTCAACCGCATTGTAGTGTACGCCGAGCCTACCAATAAGGAAGCACCTGACGGCGAGACTCTCGTCACAATCAATTTCTATGCACGCGACGACAAGTCAGGATTTAATCATGGCTATTTCCGTCTGCTCGACCCGCAAGGACTTACACACTTCGATTATCACTCTCATAGAAACACCGGCACAAGTTATTTCGACGGCGACCCTACAGTATGGGAGAAATACACCATAAAATGCGTTCTGCCTAAGGGTTCTGCGCCAGGAATCTGGGGACTTTCGGAACTGTCACTTATTGACAAGGCCTGGAATGAAAAGATATACAACTTTGTGGAGACGCTTATCTTCGAGCCAGACGACAACGAGAGCGACTACGTACTCTTTGCGAATATCGACGACAACTCCATGCTCAACTTCGACCTCACGTCTGACAAACTCAACGGATTCGGATTCAACTACCGTATTATCAGCGACGTCAGCGGAGAGGAGATAAGCGGCAGCGTAGATGCATCAGGAACAGTGACAACAAGGGCAACTAGAGCCACCGACGGCTATCATGTTGACATCTCGTCACTGCCCGATGGAAAGATAATCCTTATCACACAGATACTGGATGAAGCAGGCAGCGTGGCTGCCGTGAAATCGACCACGCTCGAAAAGACGAACTCTTCTACAGGCATTGAAAGCAGGTTTGACGAAAAACTCGGGCAAGTGGAATCGGTAACTTATATAGGCATCGATGGCCGACAAGCGACAGCTACATCCAAAGGACTGAAGATTGCCAAGATAAAGTATGCTGACAGTACTGTCAAACAGACCAAGATTATAGATTAAAAACAGTTGTTTCATACCAGGGGTTTTCCGCCCCTGGTATTTTTTTATTATTATGAACCATTATGAACTTGCGTGAATAAAAAAAAATCCCTATCTTTGCAGCACTTATTGAATATTACCTGAAAAGAATAAATAATGAACATCAAACATACGCTTACATTGGCTTGGCTGTCGCTATGCTTCACGGCTTGTGCATCAGGCGGAAATGGGGAGATTGCCGACGTGCCTGACACACCGCCGCCGGCAAGTGAAAAGAAAGAAATATCCATCGACTCTTACGTGACTGCCATAACGAAGGCTACAGATGCCGGCTTTGAAAACAACGACAAGATAGGTCTATATGTGGTGAACCTCGAAGGCAACGCGACGCTAAAGACCACAGGCAACCACGTGGACAACATGCGGTTCACACTCAACGGAACATGGACTCCCGACACTCCCGTTTACTGGGAAGACGACAACACCCATGCCGACTTCTATCTCTACTATCCCTACAAACCTAATATCAGTGATGTCAGGGCCGTTGAAGTGGCTGTAATGAGCGACCAAAGCACTGCCGAAGGGTATAAGGCGAGCGAGGTGCTTGCCGGCGCAACACGCGACGTGGCTCCAACCGAGTCGTCTGTAAAGATTAGTGCAAAGCACATGATGAGCCAAATCGTGATAGAGGTGAAGGCGGGCGAAGGATTCAAGGAGGACGAGCTAAAAGAAACGGAGATGAAGGTTGCCGTCAACGGTGTGAAGACAGCCGCCACGCTCGACATTGCAGAAGCTAAGCTGACGGCAAAAGGCGAAGCCACAACAGTAGTGCCACTGCTGGCCGACAACTGCTACAAGGCACTCATCGTACCGCAAACTGTTGAGGAATGCGACCTCATCACGGTGACCATAGACGGACGCGACTTTAATATGAAGAAAGCTTTCACATTCGAGGCCGGCAAGAGCCACAGTTTTACAGTGACAGTAAACAAGACAAGCAACGGCATCAATGTCAACATACCGGGATGGGAAACTGACGACACCGACAACGGTGGTGTGGCGGAATAAATAACAATTATGGAATTATGAGGAAAAACTTTCACCTTATATTATATGTGCTGCTGACGGCAACCATCGCCGCATGTACCGACAATACAGTCTCTTTTGGCAACGCCACGGAGGAGAGCCGCCTGAAGATAGAACTGTCGGGCGACATTGAGCAGGTGCCGGCGACGAGAGTCAACGACAATGGATTCGTGGATGGCGACGTGATGGGAGTGTATATCGTTGATTACAACGGCAGCGTCCCTGGCACGCTCATGACGAGCGGCAACCGCGGCGACAACGTGCAGCATACCTTCGACGAGGCTAACTATAAATGGAACTCTGCCTACGACGTGTTCTGGAAAGACAAGCACACACATATCGACGTATATGGATATTATCCTTTCGGCAATCCCGAAAGCATTGAGCAATATGCCTTCACCGTGCAACAAGACCAAAGCATGCCAACGGAAGGAGGGACAATGGGCGGCTACGAGGCCAGCGACTTCCTGTGGGGAAAGGCAGAGGACGTGGCTCCAACCACAAGCGTGGTGCGGCTGTCGATGTATCACCGCATGGCTAACGCACGCGTCACTCTCGTCGAAGGCACTGGCTTTGCCGACGGCGAATGGGCTTCCACCGACAAGCAGGTGACGGTAGCCAATGTGGTGCGAGAGGCAAGCATAAACCTCGCCGACGGCACCGTAATGACAAACGGCGGCGTGGAGAAGAAAGCCACGATACCGGCACGTGCAGGCGACGAGTGGCGCGCCATCGTAGTGCCGCAGACAGTGGCGGCAGGCACTACAATGTTCAGCATCACCGTCGGCGGCATACCGTATAAGTTCAGCAAGGGCGAGGCGTTTACTTATCTGGCAGGCAAAATGTCGAACTTCGCCATACGCGTGGACAAGAAAGAGGCAAGCGGACAATATGCGCTCACCATCATCAGCGAAAGCATCACCGCATGGGAAAACGACCTCGTGAGCCACGACGCCACAGCCAAGGAGTATGTCGTCATACACTCCACTGCCGGACACCTGAAGGACGCTATCGCGCAGGCGGGCAAGGACTATAAAAAGGTGAAGAACCTGAAGATAACGGGACAGGTAAATTCTACGGACTTCTTAATGATGAGAGACAGCATGCCGAGTCTTACTGCACTCAACTTGAAGAATGTGAGAATAAAGGCTGGTTATGATTATAATGTTGATCCAGGAGTTGAACCTGTATATGGTGAGGACGATGAAATTCCATATTGTGCATTTTTTAAGAAGTCAGGGCTGAATTATTTCGTTTTCCCCGATACGCTTAAGAGAGTTAAGGCGAACGCCCTGGCTGAGTCTGGAATATCGGGGTCATTGATTATTCCCGAGGGTGTTGAGGAAATTGAATTTGGTGCTTTTGGAGCTTGCAAGGGATTGACCGGCACGTTGTCGTTGCCTTCCACCTTGAAGAGAATCACAGGGGAGAATGCTTTTGTATATGACAAATTTACATGTGAATTGGTTCTGCCCGAAGGACTGGAAGAGATTGGCACACAGGCTTTTCTCGGCTGTACGGGGTTGTACGGAAACCTGCGGTTGCCGGAAACGCTGAAGTATATCGGTTCGGGAGCCTTCAAAGACTGTTATAATCTTTCCGGTGACCTTGAAATTCCACAGAGCATCGAAAAAATTCATCCTGGCACATTCAGTAATTGTTCTTTTGGAGGAAACCTGAAACTTCACGATGGCATCGTTTCAATTGGTGAAAATGCCTTTTCAAGCTGTTTCTTCAAAGGAGAACTTACATTTCCTAAGGACCTCGTGACTATTGAAAACGATGTGTTCTACAATAATGATTTCTCCGGCGAACTTAAGCTGCCATCCAAAATTGTGAGCATCGGTGACAGAGCCTTTGCCTATAACTGGCGACTTATGGGAACTATTGAGTTTCCTGAAGATGTGATTTCAATCGGTGCCGGAGCATTCGCACACTGCCGCAGCATCGAGGGGCTGGTGTTCCCAGCTGGTTTGGAAAACATACGCTATGAGGAGACTTATTACGATGACGGCGGAGCATTCGAGGGTTGCTACGGCATAGGCAGCATCGTCTGCAAAGGCGAGATGCCTCCATACGTACAGACAGGTGCCTTCAATGGAGTGGCCAAGGACAACTTCACGCTCGAAGTGCCTGAATG
>JBJEKR010000130.1:0-12153 GCA_051878735.1 Prevotella sp.
ATATATCCATAATATCATTAACAATAGGAAGCTTTGGCTATTATTTAAATGTTTTACAATTTAATCTTCCATTATGGATTGATTCTGCAATGACAGCTATGCCATTTTTCCTTTTTGGACACCTAATCAAGCAATACAGCTCAATCTTAAATGACAGAACTAAGCCTAAGCATATTATATTTGCCTTACTTTCTGCTGTGACCCTTCTTTTAGTTTATCTTTACAACATCCATCATGGAAAAAACATCATATCCTATGGAGATAATATCTTTGACATTAACATTATATGCCTATTCCTTGGTGGAATATCAGGTACCTATATAATATTTATCATTTCTAAATGTGTTAATAGTATCCCTATTCTGTCATATATTGGAAGGTATAGCATTGTTGTTTTGCTTACACATCTGATATTTCTTTTTGTAATAAGAAACATATTATATCAATTACACATAAATCAATCTTCAATTCTGTTGAATTTCTGGGTTTTTGCGACAATTATACTTGTATCTATACCTACAATAACAATCTGTATAAAATACCTTCCATATTGGTTTGCTCAAAAAAATTTATTTAATTAAAACTCCCTTATATTGGTTAGCACAAAAGGACTTTGAATAAACTGACACATACCACCAGAATGGAGAGTGGATATGCATCAGAATATTAAACATACGCATTCATTATAGTTTAAATATTTTGATTAAAATTTGCAGAACTTTATATATATACTTTTTCAATCTATAAGTATAAAACAGTTTATGTCCAAGCTCCACCCATTCGTCATCAAGATGATTATATTTGCGATAATCATCTATACATCGAGGATATAGCAATTCCCGATACATCCTATCACATTCCTCAGTTCCTTTTCCGTTTGAATGTAATGAAATACCCGATGTATCAAAACGATCTACAACTACATCAATATATTTATACGAACAATTGTCTATGATAATTTTTTGAATCCAAAATTTCCAATCGGCAACAATGCTATAACTCTCGTCATATAGGCAATCCCTAAATAATTCCCCGCGAATAAATGTAGCTTGGTGTGGAAGGGGAGTTTTGAATATTGACATAAGGGTTATTGTTTTTTCCACAAATGGCGATGGTGCTTTTTCACCAATCGCTTCGCGACCGATAAGTAAATCATAATTTTGTGAGACAAATGTTCTTGTCTCTTCTAACACCGTATTTGAATAAAAAACATCTCCTGAATTAAGGAACAGATAATACTTGCCTTTTGCTATACATATTGCTTTGTTCATTGCACTGTATATTCCAGAATCTTTTTCAGATACCCAATATGACACGTTGTCTTCATATTTTTTGATTACATCCACACTTCCATCTGATGACTCTCCGTCAATAATCAGATATTCATAATCACAAAATGTTTGACAAATAACACTCTTTATTGTATTCTCCAAACCGAGTGCATTGTTTCGATTTATTGTTATAATCGTAAATTGCTTCATATTACACTAACTAACCTATAATAAACCAGTTTTCATCTATACTACAACAATTATCTAAACCCAAATATAATGGTACTACCTTTCCTACATTGGATGAAAATGTACCTATGAAAAAAGATGAATGAATCATTATGTCCATATCAAATAAAATATTTAACACATCATCTCTTTTTGTTTTTTTTGACTTTAAGTTATATGTTTTTTCGTCAAAGCCATTTTGAACATTATCTGCATTATAATATAAATTAATGTCGTGTTGCTTGAATTCTTTTTGGAAATATTGAATTATTGAAACATCATCTGTGGCAATATACACATTTCTACTTATATGAAGGAATTCTCGGAGCTTATCCATATATATAGGAAGATCAAGGAAATCCATTTCTCCTGTTCTGATTTTATCCCCTCTACGTACATGGATAGCTATATATTTAACAGGTATTCCTAAACGCGCCTTTTTTTCCACAATATATTTCATTGTATCATCATTATAGACATAAAATCTCTTGAATACATTTGAGATTGCTTGTAACAAGTCCTCCGTTGAGAATTTGTCTAAAAATTCATTTGAACGCATTCTTTTATATACATCCCTACTAAGCAATGATGTAGGATGCATTGTCTTGTATATCTTATTGAACAACCAAAATTTCCAGTACGTTAAAAAAAAGAACGGGTCATAATATATTTTACCTATCCATGGATGCTCGTCTGTATATATTCTGTATTGCTGAGTTAATATATTATTAGTATTTTTGAAATAGGGAATAAACCAATCTGCAAGTCCTTTCTCCAAACTCGAATTCCACATATTTGTATTTACCAGCAACTCATATCCGTATGAATCAGCATACACCTTTGCTAAAGCCAAGTATAGGAGTTCGGAATACATTCCTCTATGTGTGAGACAATATATTATTTTTTTCATTATATAAGCGATAAATTCAATTATGAAAAGTGTCTAATCCCATAAATCCATTTTGACCATGTTCAAGTGCCCGACCAAAATCTTTCTGAAAACCATCAGACATTATTGTACAGCAATTCTCTGCTTTCATAAGACATTCTATCATTGGATGATGTATATACAAATCTATCTTTAAATTACCCTTTGCCAAGATTTTTGGAAGTTCAATGTCAACATCATAGTTAAAAACACCTGCCTTCACATGCTTAATGAGACCATAGTAATGCCCAGGAGCATAAGTAGCATAAGGCATCTCATTCTCATTCTTGAATATTACCATAACATCATATGACATGTCTGTATCTGTAAAACCATCAATTTTGACATTAAGAGTTTTTTGTCCATTAAAGAAGGTGGAAGTAGATTGGGTGGTCCCATTAATCATTATGTTGTCAATATGCAAAGTAGATTTCAGATAGGATATATTATCCTTAATTATTCCTGTATCTTGGGTTTCCCTGTTTATCAAGTATCTCTCTAATGCAGAATCAATATCTCCATTATAATCAACTTGTCCATTCTTCATCACAACACCTTTCTTGCACAGGCTTTTCACCGCCGCCATGTTATGACTTACAAACAGGACTGTCCTACCCTCTCCACTTGCAACGTCGTGCATCTTGCCAATGGCTTTCTTCTGGAACTCGGCATCGCCTACTGCCAGCACCTCATCCACCACAAGGATTTCGGGATCCAAGTGAGCGGCTATGGCAAAGCCAAGACGGACAATCATACCAGAAGAATATCGTTTCACGGGAGTGTCGAGATATTTTTCTACTCCAGCAAAATCAACAATCTCATCGAGCTTGCGAGTTATTTCTGCCTTTGTCATTCCCATAATGGAGCCATTCATATAGATGTTCTCACGACCTGTCATCTCGGGATGAAAGCCAGTGCCAACCTCTAACAATGAGGCAATGCGACCCTTGACCTTGATGGAGCCAACAGTTGGAGATGTCACACGCGACAGTATTTTCAGAAGCGTTGACTTTCCTGCTCCATTCTTGCCAATGATACCAACTACATCACCTTGTTCAACACTGAACGAAACATCTTTCAATGCCCATACAAAGCGGCTGTCGCCCTTCTTTGTACGATCGTTAACCTCGCCTATCTTCAGATATGGGTCTTCCTTGCCACGGACTTTTGCCCACCAGCGATTTATATCCTGGCTCAATGTCCCTGTACCAAACGTGCCAAGCACATACTGCTTGCCTACCCTATCGAATTCTATTACTTCTCTGCTCATAATTAATCATCTGTTATATTGTCTGATTTTGTATCTCCGAAGAATATACATTTCCAGATTCGAGTTCTTTTTGCAAAAACTGAAACACATAGACAGCTCCCTCATAATAAAGTCCTGTGTCTGGATTGCATATCAACTTGAATGTGTCTGAACCATAGAATTCGTCGAGAGACTTTTTCATATCCCACTCATAAGTGTTCATTAACATTTCTACAATCTCCGCAGAGAGACATTCTATCTGAAATTGAATTGAGTCATTCATAATTGCACTGGAGTTAAATAGTTCAAAGATTTCTGCGTACCAAAGAAGTATTGTTTGGTCGGATCTAGACGGAAACGTAATTCTTCTATCATTTTATCCATACCGATGTAGCCCTGTAGGTATCTATGCATCTGAAGCCCAACGGTATCATCCGCAATAGGACCAATAACGATATCAAAATTATGAATATTAAAATCCTCCTTATTTCGCCTATTGGAAAGAATAAATTCTGCCCATTCAATCGAATAACCGTCAAATACCTTAATATTCAATTCCATTGATGCATGACTTTGGTCAAACATGAAACACGAAACGACAGGGTTTCCATACGTCATCCTCTTCGTGGTTCTAATAGCCATTTCCATTGCTTGCTCTTTGTTTGGATTTAAATAAAAACCACACCCAAAGTCTTTACCTTTTTTTGATCTTGACAAATCTATCTTGGTTATTGCAAGATTTGAACCATGATACAATTCTATCATAACAACTTTCCTCCTTTCTTATTACACAAATATGTCAAATCATCAACGGCATCATCTATTGACAAAGTATGTTCTGCGGGATAACAGCTGATTAGGAAGTCGATGCCGCTAAACCTATTCAAATAAGAATAAGCCTGATAGTTGGTGAGTTGGAAACGTTTTGCAAACGCACCTACACAACATATTATATATGATATAATTTCATTCTTCATAAGAACAATTATTTCAAAAAATCAAATCACATCCATGAAATTCTTCTGCACACGGTTGAAAACAACGATGCCTAATAGTAGTACAACAACCGCAAAGGCTAAGCTGTAGAGAAGATACGACCACTCAAAGACTCCAACACCCGTGAATCCATATTTGAACGTCTCGGTGATGGCTGTCAGAGGATTGGCGACAATCAGCCATATCTTGTCGGGATAGTTGTTTTTCATCACCGAGAGAGGATAGATTACGGGCGTGGCATACATCCATAATTGTACTCCAAAGGATACAAGAAAACGGAGATCGCGGTATTTTGTGGTCATAGAGGAAATCACAAGGCCGAACCCAAGTCCGATGCACGCCAGCATAACTATGAGCAAGGGCAGCAGGCATATCGTCCAATTGACGTTGAAGCCGCCAAGCGTAAAGGCATAATAGAGATACACTACAAGGAACAACAAGAACTGTATGCCCAACTTTATCATGTTGGAAATGACGATGGATATTGGAACCACCAAGCGAGGGAAATATACCTTTCCAAAGATGTTCTGATTGGCATTGAACGTGTCAGAGCATTTTGTAAGGCAGTCAGCGAAATAGTTCCAACAGACAAGACCTGCAAGATAGAACACTGCCTGAGGAACGCCATCGGTGGAAATGCCTGCTATGCCACCAAAGACAAACATGAACATTATGGTGGTGAGAATAGGCTGTATAAAAAACCATAGCGGACCAAGAATGGTCTGCTTATAAAACGTCACTATGTCGCGTTTAACGTACATCATCAGAAGGTCACGATAACGCCATACCTCCCTTAAATTCAAGCTAAAGAGACTACTTCTGTTCTCTATTATTATGTCCCAATTCTGTTCCATTTTTAGTCAGCTAATAAATATCGACTGCAAATCTACAAAAAAAAACGATTACTTCCAAACTATTTTACAATAAAAATGTCATTCCACTTGCAACAAGTCTCCTCAACGTCAAAGCCGTGTGAAAATTCCATTGCTTTTTGAGACATTTGATCCCAATCCTTTGTTGTTGCCATTTGCTCCATTGCTGCAGCCAGTTGGGAAGAATCGCCATTCTTGAACATGACACTTGCGCCATTGTCACTAAGCAGCTCACAAGCGACAGGAATGTCTGAGGAAATGACAGGAAGCCCATGAGCCATAGCCTCAACAAGCACCAACGGCTGACCCTCCCAACGCGAACTCAGCACAAAGACGGATGCTTTTGAGTAATGCCCTTGAATATCGGTCGTGAAAGGACAGATGTGAACTCTTTGTTGCAGTCTTTCCTTAGCAATGATTTCCCTATAAAGTGGTTCCTCGTCACCCTCGCCAACAATCTCAAGTGTCCAATCGGAATTAGTCTTCGCAAACTGTGCAAATGCATTCAACAAGATGTCAAATCCCTTATGCAATGGTGAGAAACGACCGACAGCAAGGAATTTGCGATAGCTAAAGGAAGCTATGCCACGTGGCTTCAAGGTCAATGGATTATACAATACATTGCTGTTCAAGCCGAGCTTCGACTTAAACAACTCTGCATCGGCTTTCGTCAAGACAACAATCTTGTCCAATCGTCTCATTTCATGCCCGAAAAAAGACTTCAAGCCAGGAAGATACGGATTCTGTTTCTCAAACAGCGCATCGTAGCTGTTGTGCATCCAACCGACAGTAAGCGGAACATTCAAACGATTGCGGACAGAAGCAAGATGGAGCGACAAGAAGGCATGCACTCCCACCACGACATCATAGCCACCTGCATTTATTTTCTTCGCCAGCAGCTTCTTATATCTCGGCAAAAAGAAGCTCTTGTCGTATAGGCGTGCCGACAAGCCATTCTTGGGTAGCAACCGCTTATACACGAAGCTGCACGCCTTCGAGAGACAATACTGCACATCGTGAGGCGACTCATAGGAAATGTAATCGAACTTGACGGTCGAAAGCCTATAATCATACATTTTCTTGTCCTCGGCGTGGTCAATAGTCAATATCGTCACGTCGTGGTCAACAGACAAGGCTTTTGACACGACAGCCAAAACCCTTTGCACACCTCCGAAGGAGAAAACCGTATCGGCATAAAACAGTATCTTCATTCTTCAACCTCTTTATATAGTTATTTGTTCGGCAGCCGGCAAAGTAAACTCAACCACTACCGTTCCGCTCTCGTCTTGCCTTGCATATATGCCACACCCACGTCGGTTGGTAGCTTCCGAATGATCGCGTATTATTTGGCGACACAAAAGGAAAGGCACGCTCTGCGACGACTCCGGCATAAACAATCTGTGCAGATTGTCCCTCCCATGCAAGAACGATGGCAACGACACGGCAAAGCGAATATAGTCGGCATCCTTGCTACTCACCTCGACCGACATTCTACCGTCGGCTGTTTGCTGACGCAATATGTCGAAGAGAAGCATAATCAAGTTCTTATTGCACATTACCGACAAATCGACATCACCCTTGCACGTCTTTTGGTCAACGATGTCGGCTACTTTCTGTTTCTTCATCGTCACCGCCGTCTTATCCAACTGTTGTGCCGCCTGAGTGCAAAGCATTGCATAAACCTGACGATAATAATCCACCACTTCCGCAACGTCCTCCATGCTTGACTTCTCCATCATCTGTCTAATCCGACTCGGATAGTACATTGTCTCATGCTTCAACGTCGAGAGGCAGTTGTCGAGAATGGAGTTGCATACATGAAGGTTGTTGTTCTCATACTCCGTCTTGTGCAGCTGGTCCTCAGCCGTTTCCATATCGCTCACATTACGCTGCTGCACGGCAATAGCCTCTTTGAGCGTTTGTATTATGGTGTCAACCACTCGTTGCAGTTGCTCAGGGAAGTCCTCATGCGCCAATCTCTCGGTTGTAGTCAGTTTTTCCTCAGCCGTACCATCACCGTTCAGCACCTCGTTGATTTTCCCTATTCGTTCCTCGCAAAACTTGAAATAAAGTCGATGACGATAGTAGAGCATGTAATATGCCGGCAATATGGCAAGCAGCAGCAGTATGAGGACTATTATCGCTATTGTCTTGTTCGTCTGTGAACTGCGCATCTGTGAGCAGTAATCGGCAAGTGTATTGTCTGCCGACAGCATATTGAACAAGCTGGTATATACGGTATTGTTGTATTTGTAAAGTCCCCAGTCATGTAGAGCCAAAGCCGCCACAGCACACTCGTTTCGCATGTCGAGTATCACATTGTAGTCAACATCAATCCCGCTACGTAGCCATCTCACCTCTGGCGCCTCCATTGCAGCATTGCCATTGACCACCAGGAACAAATTCCCTTTTGGCTGTATGTTCTTATAATGGCGATTAAGGCAACGTCGGCACGAATCGGCATAGTCAACGGTCTTCTCATAAGTTCCCGCAATGTTGGAATAGTAGGCACTATCGGCAAAGTCAGCTGCACGTTGCAGTTCCGACCTCTTTTCGGAAGCGAAGGCAGACGACATCGAAGAAACAAGGATGGCGACAGCCACAAGGCTTCGTGCGACGCCGGTAGGCAAGCGGAAGAAGAAGCGACTGCCCTTCCCCAGCACACTCTCGACCGACAACATTGCGACAGAGAACTTAGGGCTCGTCTTTCGGTATTTCTCTATTATTCCGCGACAGTTCATAAGTCCGAAGCCATGTCCGTCGCTTACCTTCCTGTTGAATATGTTTTTTGTCTGTTCCTCGGTCAATCCTCGACCTGTGTCAGATACCGAAATCTCCACATAGTTTTCTTGCTGCGTCGCGTAGATGCAAACTTTTCCTCCTGATGGAGTGAACTTTCGAGCATTGTCAGCAAGGGTGTTTATCATGAACAGCGTCAACACCCTGTCAGCCTTCACAACGGCGTCCGTCGGCTCTACATCAAGCTCTATGCCCTTCGCACTGAAGGTGGTTCGGTTTTTGCCAATAATGTCAAACAGCTCGTTCAACCTAAAGCTACCGACCTTGATGCTTAGTCGTCCCTCGCTCAGTTTTATCCATTGCGTCAGCAGGTTGTTGTTGTCGTTTATTTGATCCGTCAACTCTTCAATGTATTGCCTACGGTAATGTATCACTTTCTCTGCCTCATTCCTCGTCTTCAGCATACGCACCTCGTTGATGATACGGTCGATGAATGGTAATATGCTCGTTGCAAGCGATATACGCGCTCTTTGTTCAAGGTTTTGTTTCTCGTTGTCGGCAACACTCATTCTGCACATCTCCGTCTGCTCTACAATCTCTTCATATCGCTCATGCTGTTCAGCCATGAGTTCAGCGTTGTCCTTGCTCCATTGCCTCAAAGGCAAAAGCAACCTATCTGTCTCTTCCTCAATATTACGTTTTCTATACAGCCAATTGAAAATCCACAGCAACGAAATCAGTGCAACAATCATCAATACGACCACGACAATAAGAATCGACAACTGCCGTGATTCCTTCTCCAGCATCGCCGCTCGCGACTCAAGCTGTCTGTCCTGTCGTGTCTCTTCCTGTAGGTCGAGATAGATGTTGCGGTTGTAGTCACTCGATTGTTTATCGTCGATGGCAGAATATGCTACGCTCATCTGCTCACGAATGCTCGCAACGAGGTCGGGAGCCTTCTCGATTATTGAGTCTTCGATGGCAGCGTTAAGGTTGTCAATGGCGGAATAGTAGTCGCCTATTCCCATATAGCACGATGCCAACGAGCGATAGGCTCCTGCTGTCTGGTAAGCGTCGCCGTAGAGTGTGAACAATTCAAGGGCCTCAGCAGCCAACTCTCCTGCGATGTATTCGACATCATATCCGTTTGGGTTTATTATCTGCATGGCAGCGGGATTGTTGCTTATTAGCATCGACCGATTGGTTTTGTCGAGCAGATGCTCCGATATTGCCTCAATGGCATTTGCCTCGAAATAGACGTCGCCAGATTTCCTCGCAAGCATCATGCAACCTACGAGATACTCAAATTCGCGCTGCGTTATCTCTTCTGGCACATTTCCCGTGAGTATTCCTCCTGCGCCTATGTTATAAAGGTAGTTGAGATACTGCGCCGTGTCTTGCTTCACTGTCTCCTGATTGATGGTCAACAGCGCGCGTGACGACTTCTGCCTAAGGCCTAAATAATAATAATAGGTAGAGGTGACTATCGCCATCTCACTTTCTGCATAAATCATTCTCAGTTCAAGGTGCGGCGACAACTCCGATGGTTCCTCCTTTATTCTCTTCAACCGCTGCACGGCACTGACATGATAATCGTAAAATCGGCGGTTGGAAGAAGTCCTTTGGCATAATCTCATCATCTGCACATCGGCAACGAGCAATTCCACCTGGTTGTCGGTGTATTGCTCAATGGAGTTCAACAAGCTGTCAGCCTTCTCGTAATCCATACGAACAATATAAACAAAAGCAATGTTGTTGACGGCCTCGGCACGTCCGGCACCATAATGTTCTGCAAGGTCGAAAGCTTGTTTTGCGTATGCGAGTGTCGAGTCAAGATTACGATAATGTGACGCATACGACCTTTCGTTCAACATGTCGACCATTGCCGTGTCACAATTACCTCTTCGACATGCCGAAAAAAGCAAGAGGCACAACATACCCCAAGCGAGTATGTCGGTGCCTCTTGATAGTTTGTTATTATGCGCGTGCCTTGGCAATATATCCCAGTGCCTCCGCACACTTGTCTGAAATTGCCTGCCAGTTTTCAGCGGCAATAACGTCTTTCGGGAAGAGTTTAGAACCCATTCCTACACAATAAACGCCAGCCTTTATCCACGAGGTGAGATTCTCCTCATCGGGCGAAACGCCACCTGTGACCATCAGCTTCGACCATGGCATTGGAGCCATAAGTCCCTTCACCAGCTTTGTGCCAAGCACATCGCCAGGGAAGATCTTGCAGAGGTCGCAACCCGTCTCCTGAGCGGCACCTACTTCCGACACGCTGCCACAGCCAGGTGTGTAAGGAATAAGGCGGCGGTTGCAGATCTTCGATATTTCGGGGTTGAACAATGGGCCAACAACGAAACATGCGCCCAGCTGAATGTAGAGTGCGGCTGTTGCAGGGTCAACGACAGAACCTACTCCAAGAGCCAGCTCTGGACACTCCTTAGCTGCAAACTTCACAACCTCTTCAAATACCTCGTGTGCGAAATCGCCACGGTTGGTGAACTCGAAAGCGCGAACGCCACCGTCGTAGCAAGCCTTCACAACCTTCTTTGCTACTTCTGCGTCCTTATGGTAGAACACAGGAACCATGCCTGTCTCGCCCATCTTAGCAAGAACAGCAATCTTATCAAACTTAGCCATTTACTATAATTCTTAACTCTTAATTTTTAATTCTTAACTCCTAATTCTCCAATTATCTCTGTACACGACCCGAAGCGTCGCCACCGGCAAGAGCCTCAACCTCCTCGCGGCTTACCAAGTTGAAGTCGCCAGGAATGGTGTGCTTCAATGCAGAAGCGGCAACGGCAAACTCAAGAGCCTTACCCTGGTTGTCAGGATAGGTGAGCATACCGTGGATAAGACCACCCGAGAAAGAGTCACCACCACCAACGCGGTCGATGATAGGCATGATGTCGTAGCGCTTGCTCTGGTAGAACTCCTTACCATTATATATAAGGGCCTTCCAGCCATTGTGTGTGGCAGAGAGTGACTCTCTTAAGGTTGATACGACATATTTGAAGCCGAACGTCTCCATCATGCCCTTGAAGATGCCATAGTAGCCCTCGGCATCGGTCTTGCCACCCTCAACGTCAGCCTCTGGCTTGAATCCGAGGCAGAGCTGTGCGTCTTCCTCGTTGCCAATGCACACGTCAACATACTTCATCAGTGGCTTCATGATGCTCTGTGCCTTCTCCGATGTCCATAGCTTCTTGCGGAAGTTAAGGTCAACAGACACTGTCACGCCATGACGCTTTGCTGCCTCACAAGCCAAACGTGTCAGTTCGGCCGCCTTGTCGCTGATGGCTGGTGTAATGCCACTCCAGTGGAACCAGTCGGCTCCCTCCATAATCTTGTCGAAATCGAAGTCCTCTGGATCTGCCTCGGCAATAGAGCTTCCAGCACGGTCATAAATGACCTTTGAAGGACGCATCGAGGCACCTGTCTCGAGATAATAAATACCGACACGATTTCCACCACGTGCAATGAAATCAGTGTTCACTCCATACTTGCGTAAAGCATTCACGGCACACTGACCGATTTCATGCTTTGGAAGCTTTGACACGAAGTAAGCGTCGTGTCCATAATTAGCACAGCTTACTGCCACATTTGCCTCACCGCCGCCATAAACAACGTCGAAGTATTCACTCTGCACAAATCTTTTCTGTCCTGGAGAAGACAGACGGAGCATAATTTCTCCTAATGTTACTACTTTTGCCATTTGTTATTTCTTTTTTTTTAATGATAATTTTGTTATCGTAGATTATTTTAAAATGCTTGTGGGCGCAAAAATACCATTATTTTCTGAAACTACGAAGAAAAATCGGCAAAATCTTCATATTTTTGCAAAATATTATGCTGTGCATT
>JBJEKR010000131.1:0-12100 GCA_051878735.1 Prevotella sp.
ACGACGGTACCGACTATCCTGTTGAGGGCTGCAACTTCTATGTTGACGGCAACATTTGCAGCAAGGACGGACAGGTAATCGCTTCTGCCGAAGACGGCTCTTATACCATCAGCGTGCCTATTGGCGACCATTTCATAAAGGTAGAGAAGAGCGGACACGTCTTCGCGTCTGAAGGACGCTACCCTGCCGACCCCAACGCAACGGGAGAGAGGCTGACATTCGTAAAGTCGATAACCAACTTAGAGTTCCGCGACCAGACACTCGTTAACTTCTCCGGACGCGTTGTTGGTGGTAGCACCGAGGGCGACAAGCCTGTTGGCTTCGGCGAGAGCGTGAACAACATCGGTATTACAGAGCTGGTGCTGACACCGAACATCGACAAATACCGCCTCAATGTTGTGAAGGAGCAGACGGGCACGACCTTCCGTTACTTGACTAACAGCGAGACCGTGGATGTCAGCTCGGCAACTACCGAAATAAACAGCCGCTCATGGCGTGGCGCAGGAGAGTTGTGCAAGAAGATCTTCATCCGCACCGACTCGCTCACGGGTGAGTTCTCAGCAATGGTTCCTCCTTTGAATTACAAGGTAGAGTCGATGACCGTAAAGGCAACAGGAAACTCTGTCGGCGACGCCACTGCCGTTGACCTGAGCAATCCTCTGATGGAGTACACCGACTCCCTTGTTACTGATAATGGTAAGACGATGACATACACCTACAACTATGGCATGAAGAAAACCTACCACAGTGAGCCATCGTTCGTTGTCACCCAAGCCGACAAAGACGACGGAGCATTCGGTTTGAGCGAATATCAGATAGAGGATGCCAACGGTAAGCTGGAGATCAAGGACATCTACTCCGTAGCAGAGGACGGAAGCGTCAACTACAAGTACGGTGGTGCCATCTTTGAGTCGTTGGATAGTTATACATTTAAGATTGAGGCTTTTGAGGAGTACGTCAATCATGACGTAAAGGGAAGCCCCGTAACATATCATGTGCCTCTGAATGGACTTGAGGTGACTGTCAGAAATGAACTGTCGTCAGAGCAAAGTGTCTATGTCGAAGATAATACCGCAGGAAAGTCTGGCTCACTCGCCGAGATAACCGACAACACGCTCACCCTCGACTCTCTTGGTAAGGCGACATACGTATGGAAGGCAGGTCTGCCAAACATCACGGCGCCTTACACGCGTACTATTTCCATGTTCTACGACATCGAAGGACGCACCTATAACTGGAGCGGAAACGGCATGTCGGGCATTATTCTCGGCTCGCTGCCCACAGGTAGCAACTTCGTGACATCAGGTCCTGACCTCGTCGAGATGATTCTCCGTGACCCTCCAGGAACGGGTTCGAGCGCAGAATGGACAAGTGGCACCATCACTTCTTCGTTTAAATCTGCTGCCGGCGTATGGAATGTTGACTGGCAACAGACGGGAACATGGAAGTTAGGTGTTGAAGTGGCGACAGTTTCAGGCTTCCCAGCTGTTGGAGTTATCAATGATATAAAAAGTGACAATGACTTGGTTTTAGGTGTCAATGAGCAAGTCTATGGAGAATCTGGTTCGACGTGGAGTAAAACCACGACAATAACCCGTGCAATATCCACATCGTCGGATCCTGAATATGTAGGTGCCAATGGTGATGTGTTCATCGGTTCGGCAACCAATATGATATTCGGCAAAGCCCGCGACGTGAACTTCCGCCGCAAGGATACAGGCAGCGAGGTCGAGTTGGGATTGAAGGATGTAATAACAACCGGACTCAGTTATACGACTGCCTTCAATTACACTGCCAACTATATTGAGAATGTACTGATACCAAATCTGCGCAGCATCCGTAACGGTCTGTTGCAGACAGTTGACAACATTCCTGGATACCAGAACACGACAGGACGTCCTGTTTATCTGACCATTCTGTCACCCGACGACCCGAAATTTGGTTCCGACAACTACGACAAGAACGTTTGGGGCAATGAAGCCACATCCACTCCTACTCCCGACGGTCCTTCCTACACGATGGTAGTTCCAAATGAAGAGGAGAGTTTTGCCGACTCTGTGGCTTGGTGCAACACTCAGATTGCCAACTGGGAGAAATATCTCGCCCTTAATGAGCAGGAGAAGGTGCGTGCCTACGAAGACCGCCAGGAATATCTGAAGCAGAACCTCTCGTTCGACTCTGGTTCTTCCATTACAATGACAGAGGAGACAGAGGAAAGCCATGGCAGCACTTATGATGTGAATGCTGTTGTGTCGGCAGTATTCTCCAAATCGTATGGTCTTAAGCATAACAATACCGGTGTCATATTTGAACTGAGTTCTACAATGGGCGGCGGAACTCATGTAACCAATGAAAACGAGACAACAGAATTCGCTTCCTTCAGCTACACGCTGGCCGAGGAAGGCGACGACGATGCCTTGACCGTGGACGTATATAATTATGGCGCCTACTCACCAATCTTCCGCACCCGTGGCGGTCAGACATCCGGTCCGTACGAGGGTGAGGTGAAGACTAAGTACTACCGTCCTGGCACCACCATCATGGAAGCTACCATGCAGATTGAGGTGCCGCAGATTACGGTGGACGTGCCTATTGTATCGAACGTGCCTACGGGCAACGCAGCTAATTACACCCTGCGTCTGACCAATGCTTCGGAGATTGACGAGGATGTTTATTACAAGCTCCTCGTGATTGACGAGAGCAATCCTGACGGCGCTAAGATTACTATCGACGGACAGCCGCTCACCGACAACCGAATCATCAAGATTCCTGCCGGAGAGACCGTTACCAAGGCTCTGCAGCTCACGCAGACAAACCTTGGCGTGCTCGAATACAACAACATCGGCGTGGTTCTGGCATCGCAGTCACAGTATGACCCGACAAGCACTTGGGACCAGATTGCCGATACCGTATATATCTCGGCACAGTTCGTACCGTCATCATCGGCAGTGACCATGAAGCTTGACCACACTACGCTCAACACCATGCTGGGTGACGATCCTACACTGAACATCTCGCTCAGCCAGTTCGATCGCAACTACAACAACCTCAAGGCCTTCCGCCTGCAGTACTGCAAGCAGGGCGACCTCGACTGGACTACATTCCACGAGTATGTACTCAATGAGCAGGACAAGACCCTGAACAACGAGTACCTGCCTGACCAGGCAACTGTAAGCTATAAGTTCCCGATGAAGGCATACTCTGATGCCACCTATCGCTTCCGCGTTCTTTCGGTGGCTACCTACGGCAACGACGAGGTTTACAACCAGAGTGAGGAGATAACCGTTGTCAAGGACATGTCGCGTCCGCTGCCACTTGGCTTGCCGCAGCCTTCTGACGGCATTCTCAACGCCGGCGACGAGATTAGCATAACCTTCAACGAGGAAATCCAGAAGGGTATGCTCACCAACCTGGGCAACTTCCTCGTGACAGGTGTGCTCAACGGCGCAACCGTCATGCACGACGTTGCACTTGACATGATAACAGAAGGAAGCTCGGCTGCAACAGAAGCCGACATCGTGCTCAACGACCACGACTTCAGCATCGACGCTTGGATAAACGTAGGCAGCGAGGGAACAATTCTTTCGCACGGCAACGGTGCGACGAAGTTTGAGATTGGAACAGACGCTGATGGACATCTGACCATGGGCATCGGTGACAACACTTACACTTCCGACAACGTTATGCCAAGGGACAAGTGGATCTATCTGACCACAAGCTACAAGGCTGGCGCACAGCCGCTCTTCAATGCAGCATACGCTCAGGACGACCAAACAGTGACGCTGTTTGACGATAAGCCTGTAAACGCTTACAGCGGCCAGGGCAAACTGCAGATTGGCAGCAGTGCCAAGGGCGCAATCCACGAGCTGACACTCTGGGATGAGGCTCACGACCTTGTAACGGCACTGCTCGACAAGCAGAAGAGCAAGAAGCCTTCTACTCCACACCTGATCGGTTACTGGAAGATGAACGAGGGTGAGGGAACGCTCATCACCGACTATGCACGCAACCGCCACATGAAGATGACGGCTGAGACATGGAAGCTGGAGAACGAGAACAAGGCCATCGAACTTGATGGTACCTCACATCTTGACATCGTGACAGGAGCCATTCCACCATTGGCATCCGACAACTGCGCAATAGAAATGTGGATGCGTGCCGGAGAACAGAGCGGAGAGGCCGAACTCTTCCAAAGCGGAGAAGTTGAACTGTGGATAGACGGTGGAGGAAAGCTCCAGCTCACATCACTCGGCTCTACCAATGCGGCATCGCAGGCTTCTTTGCTTGACAATGCATGGCACCACGTTGCACTGAACATCCTGCGCACAGGAACAGCAACGGTATATGTTGACGGCAAGCGAACGCTATCTACCAGCGCTTCAAAGGTTGGACAGACAGCTTCCGACCGACTTATCATCGGTGCACGCCGCTCGGCAGGCACGGAGACAACGTACGCTTACGACCGTCTGCTCAAGGGCTCTATCGACGAAGTAAGACTCTGGAACGCTACGCTCACTGCCGACCTGATTAAGGAACGCAGCAAGGTGAGACTCACCGGCAATGAAGGCGGACTTGTGGCTTACTATCCGTTTGAGACAAAACGCCTCGACGATGCAAACCAGATTGTGACAGAAGGAACTGCAAATGACCTCAGAAGCGACAACTTTGCCGTTTACGAGTCGGGAACAGGATTCAGTTACACTGACGAGTCACCGGCATTGCGTGCCGCACAGACAGAGACCAACGTTGGCTTCTCGTTCACGGCAAGCGACAACAAGGTGGTCATCAACATCACCGAAGCTGCCGCTGACATTGAGGGATGCACGCTGCACTTCCAAGTTTCGGACGTTCTCGACCTCAACGGCAACCAGCTAAGGCCCGTAACATGGTCGGCATACGTCAATTGCAACGCACTGACTTGGGACAACCCGACAATCACCGTCAACAAGAAGGTGGGTGAGAAGGGAAGCATGCAAGCTACGTTCACCAACAATGGCGGAACACAGCAGATATGGACTCTCAGCGAACTCCCGACATGGCTCACAGCGAGCGTGGAGGATGGTGTGGCTGAGGCTCTCACCCAGACTACCGTCGGATTCGACATCTCAGAGGGTCTTGCAATCGGCACTTACGAGGAAACTGTCTATCTGACCGGCAACGACGACACTCCGTCTGCGCTCACCATCAAGCTTGTCGTGACAGGCGATGTACCGCAGTGGAGCGTTAACCCTGCCGATTACGAGCTATCGATGAACCTCATCGGAACGCTGTCGATACTCGGACAGCCGACTGACGACCCAGAAGACCTCGTTGCCGTATTCATCGACGGCGAGTGCCGCGGTGTTGCACAACCGGTTTACAACGCTCGTTACGACAACTACTTTGTACAGCTCGACATCTACGGAAATTCTGGGGATCTAAACAAGCCCGTGGTTTACTACGCTTACGACAGCAGTACGGGTATAAAGTATCCGCAACTGACCGCTTCACAGGGAAATGTCTTCAAGAGCAATAAAATTTATGGAACCTACGCCAGTCCAGTTGTGCTCAACGCTGAAGACCTCATAGAACAGAGTATCGACCTTGTAAAGGGTTGGAACTGGATATCGTTCTATGTGAAAGCAGACGATATGAGTGTGGAGAATGTCTTCAGTCCTGTTGCTGCAAATTTGGAAATCGTCAAGAGCAAGTCTGAGTTCGTACAGTTTGAGAATGGCCAAAATTGTGATGATTCATTCGATATCGGCAACAGTTCACTGTACAAAGTCCTCATGTCAGAACCGCAGACGCTGAACGTCATTGGTAGGCGACTCACCTCTGAGCAGCAAACCATCAACTTGGTATCCGGTTGGAGCTGGATTGCTTACAACGCAATGGAGACTGCAAGTGTTGGCGACGCCCTCGCTGGCATTAGCCCGCTCAGTGGCGACTTCATCAAGGCGCAGAAGGGATTTGCAATGTATGACGACTACGAGTGGAATGGCCTGCTCAAGGCTCTCATGCCGGGACAGGGCTATATATTCCAGAGCGTGGCTTCTGACAACCGCACCTTAAATTACTCTACGCTGACAGGAACTTCAAGCGGCGCAGCTTCTGCCCAGATAATGGCGACAGGAGAAAGTACATATACCTTCACACCGATTAACGATAGCAAGTATTCTGGTAATATGGTTGTTAGGGCTTCTGTCCTATGGGATGGCAAACCGGCTGGTGGCTGCGAAATCGGAGTGTTTGACGGCGACGATTGCATTTATACATTAATAACGGATACAGAAGGAATTGCACGCTTACTTATACCTGGAAACGATGAGTGTGAACTGCAGTTCAAGTTGGTATATGATGGTAAAATTTATGTTTCTGATGTGACCGTTACGTATGAAGAAGAAAGCGTGATTGGAACTCCAAGTTCACCATTCGTCCTGTCATTCGGCACAATGACAAGAATTGAAGGTGTCGCTGGCAATGTTGACGATAGTGAGACTGAGTGGTTCACTGTTGATGGAGTACGCTTGCCAAGCAAGCCTACAGAGTCTGGAGTTTATCTCTGCCGTAAATACGACAAGAAGACTCAGATTGCAAGGACAAACAAGGTCATCGTCAAGTAATAGCCGAAAACAGGTATTTCAAAATCCTGTCCTAACTAATGAGGGTGTGTCTAAATAGGCACACCCTCATTTTTTTACCTCATGCGTGCGAATAGACAGAATCCTAAAACTCATAAACAGCGTCTCTTTGGTTCAAGAATAATTCATTCAACTATGGCAAGTAACAAAACCGCCGTCTGTAGGCGCAGCACTGGGAGTGTGGGCGTATCGCCCGCACCTCGCCTTCAAGGTAATACCCCACTGCCGACGATTATTTTCGCGGATAGTGCGCATGGTGCGGGCGAGACGCCCACACCCCCAGTCGTTGGCGCATACAAGAAGAGAATTCCGTAGATCTCACGTTAAATTATCGTGAGTTCGACGAAATTCACTGACTTGTATAACCCAGCTGTTAGCACTGGGAGTGTGGGCGTCTCGCCCGCACCTCGCCTTCAAGGTAATACCCCACTGCCGACGATTATTTTCGCGGATAGTGCGCATGGTGCGGGCGAGACGCCCACACCCCCAGTCGTTGGCGCATACAAGAAGAGAATTCCGTAGATCTCACGTTAAATTATCGTGGTCTGTTTATATGCCGGTAGGCTTATCTACACGTGCCGGTAGGCTTATCTGCACGTGTAGGTAACCTTATAAAAAAACGCAACGTTGCGTTTTCTGATGTGCAACGTTGCGTTGATTATGTCTTAACAATAACGTGAGGTGCAATGAATTTACATATAGAATACAACCTATTGTAGGTGTAGATAGAAAGAGAATATCGTTGAACTCATGTTATTATAACAACTATTATTCTACCGTGACAATGGCTGTTCATCTATCGTAAGAACGTCTGTTGTTCTTGCATGCGAGCACCTGCCTCCGATGCTGTTCGAGGGGAGCAAACAATCGTTTGGGCTACTGAAGACAATCGTTTGGGCTACTGAAAACAATCGTTTGGGCTACTGAAAACGATTAGCGACAGTCAGTGTCCATGCCGTTTTGCAAACTCTATACCTTCTTCAAGTCGCTTTTGTTCCTCTGATGTCATTGGCTTGCTTTTCAGTTCCTTTGTAGGGTCATACTTGATTTCAATAAATTTGCCTTGTTTTGGTATTAGTTTCACAAGCAGGGCCTTAGCCTTCTTGTCGCGAAGGTCGCCTGTATAGTGGATTGTAACTGAATCTCCAGCCATTATGGCACCATTGTGATATCTGGCATCCTTTGTATCGAATGTGATGTCGTATTTGTCTATGGTGGCAACGAAGGTGCTGTCAGAAATGCTCTTAACCTTTGCATTCGTTGTCTGAATCTTTTCCTCACATGAGCTTATTGTAAACAGTATGCCCAAGAAGGCTATTATTCCAAGAAATTTGTTCATGACATTATTTATTGTTTACTGAAGTTTCGCCTGTATTCGTAATCTCCCGATTGTAGGGGCAGACCGATGTGTCTGCCCGATGTCGGAACGACATACATCCACCGATTTAGCCATCCGTGGTACGCCTTGCGGCGTCGGGCAGACACATCGGTCTGCCCCTACAGACGGCGGTATTGTTACTTGCGAAACTTAAATTGTTTATACATTTCCATGCCGTTTGTTGGGCAATGGTGAATCGTTATGTAAAAAATCATGAAAGGGAGCGTCCTTTACGAACGCTCCCTTTTGTTGAGTTTAGCATGGAATGATCGTAAGAATTCAAATCATGCCTTTTGTTGTTCCCATTTATTACTTAACCTGAACAGGAAGGCTAATGGTAAACTGGTTGCCGAAGCAGTCCTCAACAATCAGCTCAAGAGTCTCCTCGTGTGCGCTGGTTGGCTGTGTAGTCTGGTTGGTCTGCTCGAATGTAATAGTGCTACCACTAATGCCGTTAACCTTGAAGTATGGGTTAACCTGACCGCTTACTACCAATCTGGTATCGTTAGGATTGATTATTGTCAGATAGTTGTCTGTAATCAATGCACCGAGAGAAGCTGAAGCAGGCTTAACAGAAGGAATGATGGCACCGCCAATCTTCGTAACAACATCGTTCAAGTCAAGTGTCTGTGTGCCACTTGGGTTTTCTGCCCAGGTAAGAGTGTTCTTGTCGTAACCCTTAGACTTCTCGTTCCACTTGTTGTCAACTGTAAGGTCGGTTGAGAAGTTCTTTGTCCATGAACAGTAAACGACTTTCTCAGACGATGAGCTTGGCGTGTTGTAGTCGAGATCATCATAATAGCCTCTTACTCCTCCAACGGTCTCGATTCTCTTTGAAATTCCACTGTATGTGTAGTAAGCAGAGATGTTGTGCTCTGTGGTATTGTCAATCAGGTTCTTCATAGCTGTGCCAGTCCAAGCTGAAGGCACGTTGTAAACATCCAGAGTGTAGATCTGGTTGCGGGCACCGCCAGTTGCATCAACTATTGCGTTGCTGATATAGTATGGGTTGCCATAGACATAAGTACCGTCAACAACAGTGAATGTGTAGTTACCGTCCTCTGTCTTCAATGCCTGCAGACCGCCAGCATAGAGGTTCTTCTCAGATACGAGGAAGTTGTTGAGGTCGATAGTGGCGTTCTTATGCTTACCGGCTTCGATCGTATAGTCGCTGTTGGCACCATTCCAAGTAGGCATCAACCACTGCTCTTTAGCCTGACCTGCCATCAGCTGGAAGGCAGGACCTGTAGGCATCACCTTCTTGATGGATACGTTGATTGTGCGAACGTCAGTCGTTGCCACCATAGAAGAGCTTGTGTACTTCTGCAGAGTGATTGACTGCTTGTAAGTTGCACCGTCAATATACTGACCAGGATTGCTGAGAACGAATCTCACATACTTAATCTTGTCGCGTCCGACGTTGGCGATTGCAATTTGACTGGCAGAAATCTCAGCCTTGTTCTCGTCGTAGTACTTAACATCGAATGTCTTAATCTGATCGTCATCATCCTTGGTTACCGAAATCCAGCCTGCATTAAATGCATTTGCCGATGACGGATAGCCATAGTCTGCACGTGCCTTGTATTTGTTGAACTCAACGCTGAATGCATCGTCAACAGCAACGTAGTCAGATACGAACTGGAGTGTGCCGTTGAAGTCCTGATATGTAACCTCTACCTGTGGGATTGTTACTTCAGTCTTCACGTCGCCAACGGCAACATAGAATGCACGACCGTCAGGGTCGCTGAGTGTACCGTCGTAGTTGACTGCATAAACGCGGAAACCGATGATGTCGCCAGCCACATTGTTGGTGTTCTTTATAACGATAGTACCAACGTTGCCGTTGAACAACTTAGCGGGTACGACATCGCCATTAGCCTTTGTGTAACCAACGTTCTCATACTCGTATGATGTCCAAGCGTTGATTTCCGATGGAGAAGACTCAAGAGCGAATCTCTCGTCGAGAGTTACATAGAATCCCTTAACGTTCTCGTCGCCGTTAACGCCAAAGTCAATAGTGATAGGATTGCCCTTTTCTACTGCAAGAATCTGTTCAGACTGACGATTGTCAATGTAATAGTAACGGTCGGCGGCGTTCTTGTTAGGTCCATCCTCTGTCACAACCTTTGCGTATGGACGATGTACTTCCAACCATGTCAGCTCCTCAGCGTATGTGCTTGGATTATTAACCTTGTCATAAGTAGGTGTATTGTCATCACAATAGAAATAACGGTTGTGAATGTCGTTGATGTTCTTTCCGTTAACTGCGAAGTCGTAGCCATGGCTTGCTACCTGAGTGCTGAGAGTGAGGTCGTACTCTGATGTCACGCAACGGTTGGCTGAGATGTTCTTGTCGTCGTTTTGAGCGGCAACGGCAAAGAGAACCTTGCGCTCGTAGCCCTGTGACTTGTCAACGGTTGCGGCATAGAAGTCGTCGCCGATTGACTTTGCCTTGAGGGTGACTACCCAAAGGCCTGTCTCTGAGGCACTTGAACGTGTTGTAAGCAGACCCTCGTATTTCTCTACCGACTCTATCTCTACAATGGCGTCAGCATTGGCACCCTGCGAGTTGATGAGAGAAACGTTCTCCTTCGTCAGAACGGCATTTACAGGAGAAACGCGAACAAGAATCTGATCCTTGCCGATGTACTGATTGCCTTCTGTGAACTCAAACTTCTCCTGGTCGCCGAATACAGTCCAATTGTATGTGGCAACTTCCTTAGCCTGGATGAAGTTGATGTCGGTGTCGAAACCTGCATCCCACATGCCATAAGATGGGAACAGCTGGATGTCGGTAATCATTGCAGAAACTGAAACACCGAGAGCCTTGAGGGAATTCTCAATAGCTTCGAGTTCCTTCTGGATAGAAGAAAGGTCTGTACCTTCGCCGGCACTGCTCAGTTTGCTTTCAACAGCGGCAATGCGGTCTTCCAATGCCTTGAGCTGCTTGGCCTGAGCGTCATACTCGTCAGATACGGTCTTGACAGCAGCCTCAACCTCAGCCTTTGTAGCAAGGCCTTTGACAGCCTCGGCAATCTGACTTGCAGCAGCTTCGGTGGCTGCCTTCAAGTCGCTGGCAACTTTCTCTGCATCCTTCTGTGCTGCGTCTGCTGTACTTTGTGCTGCGTCTGCTGCACTCTTTGCTGCGTCTGCTGCGCTCTTTGCTGCATCTGCTGCACTTGATGCCGACTTAGCTGCTGCTAATGCCTCGTCAGCTACTTGTTTTGCAGCTGTGGCGGCACTTTGGGCATTGGCAATTGCGTTTGAAAGCTCTGTGGCCTTTGCAGCCAACTCGTCCTTCGTTGCAAGCTTGTCAATCTGACTTTGCAGGTTGCTGATGTCGTCATCGTAATCCTTACAAGAAGTCAAACCACTTGTTGAAGCGGTGAGAAGCGCTCCAAACAAGATAGCACTAAAAAGTTTTCTTTTCATACGATAAATATTAAATTAATTAAAAATAATGATATAATTACTCTTTTTTTCTCTCAAACTCCTTATGTATCTCTTGCCGTGAGATACAGATTTAACGAGCGTTTAGTTAAAAGTTAAACTTTGTTTTGTGGTTATGCGCTTGAGGATTAATTGTTTATCCGTTGGTTGGAGTGTTAAAATCTTTAATGTTAACGAGAATTTAACAAATAGCGTTGTTGATGCAGTTTTCTTGTTTTTTTCATTGCTCATTTTGGGGAGTTAAGGGCTTAGAATGGCATAATAAATGTTAAAAATAGGCCATTGTAAAGATAATTGATAAGGTTTTATGCTTGGAATACCTTGGTTTAGAAATTTTAACACGGCTGTTGCGAGAAAGAATTAGCTTTGTTCCATTTCCTTATTCGCATCACTTTTCCTTTGCTCTGCATATAGACAAAAGACGGTGATGCATCTACTGGAAAAGCAAATAAAAGATAACTTACTGAAGTTTTTTCGCAAGCTCAAGGAACTTCTTTACCCTTCGGCCAGTGACCGTTGGTTCGCGGGTATTGTAGGGGCAGACCGAAGCCCCCTCCAGCTCCCCCAAGGGGGAGAGAAGAATTAAAAATTAAGAATTAAGAATTAAGAGAAGCCCCCTCCAGCTCCCCCAAGGGGGAGAGAGAAGTCG